>CAZPPB010000005.1:0-65632 GCA_964588355.1 uncultured Spirochaetaceae bacterium
CTCTCAAGCCCGCTCTTGTAGGCCATCGAGGCAGCAATCCGGAAGGCCATCTCGTTGGAATCTACCTCGTGGTACGATCCATCGAGCAGAATCGCCCGGAAATCCACCATCGGATATCCAACCAGGACTCCGTTGGTCCGAGCTTCCTCTATCCCTTTCTGGACAGCAGGAATGTAGCCTTGCGGAATACTGCCGCCTACAATCTCATTTTCAAATAGAAACCCAGTCCCCGTGGGAAGCGGCTCGAATCGCATTACCACGTGGCCGTACTGGCCCCGCCCTCCGCTCTGCCGGATAAACTTACCTTCCGCTTCAGCGCTGGCGGCGATGGTTTCTCTGTAAGCCACCTCCGGTTTGCCGATCGTCGCCTCCACCTTGTATTCCCGCAATAACCGCGCCAACAGAATCTCCAGGTGCAGTTCCCCCATTCCGGAAAGAATCGTCTGACCCGTTTCTCTGTCATAACGGATCCGGAAGGTCGGATCTTCGTCCAGGAGCTTCCGGATTGCGCTGCTCAGGTCTGCAGCATCGGCTTTGGTCTTGGGCTCTATCGCGATGGAGACGACAGGCTCCGGAAACACCATCGACTCGAGCAGCACGGGATTGCCTTCCTCACAGAGGGAGTCGCCGGTGTGAACTCGTTTCAAGCCCACCGCCGCTGCTATATCCCCTGCAACCACCTCGTCAATCTGCTCCCGATCGTTGGCATGCATCCTCAGCAGCCTGTGCACCCGTTCTCGTCGGGCCGCCGTCGCGTTGTACACAGTGCCGCCCTTTTTCAGGGTTCCGCTGTACACCCGGAAGTACGCCAGCTTACCCACGTAGGGATCGCTCATGATCTTGAACACGAGTGCGGCAAAAGGCTGATCCGCTCTCGGAATCAGGTTTACGTAGTCCCCCGTGTTCGGCTGAATCGCAGTCACTGCCGCTGTCTCTACCGGCGAGGGCAGATAATCCAAAACCGCATCTAGGAGAGTTTGAATCCCCTTGTTCTTGAAAGCCGCTCCGCAGAGTACCGGAAATATCAACCCCGCGATTGTGGCGCTGCGCAACACCTGCTTGATTCGCTGCGCAGTGAGTTGCTTTCCCTCCAGATACTCTTCCAGAAAGCTGTCGTCGGTTTCAGACAAGCGTTCCAGCAAGGCGGCTCGCATCTCCGCCGCTCGTTCAGCCAGAGCCTCAGGCGGCTCGGTCACACGGTAGCGTGCGCCCAGAACATCCTCATCCCAAAGATACGCCTTCAACTCTATAAGATCGATCACACCGAGAAAATCCGACTCTGCTCCGATGGGCAGCTGAACCGCAGTCGCGTTAGCTCCGAGACGCCGGTGAAGCTCCTCGATAACCCCTTCGAAACGGGCCCCGGCCCGATCCATTTTGTTGATGAAGACGATCCGCGGGATCTTGTAACGGCCCGCCTGTTTCCAGACCGTTTCACTCTGCGGCTCTACTCCCTTGACGGCGCAAAAAACGCCTATCACTCCATCTAATACTCTCAAAGATCGTTCAACCTCGGCCGTAAAATCCACATGACCGGGTGTATCTATTATATTGATCTGGCAATCCCTCCAGGAACAGAAGGTCGCGGCGGCGGTTATGGTTATACCCCGCTCCTTCTCGAGCTCCATCCAGTCCATCTCCGCCTCCCCCGCATGGACCTCACCCATCTTGTGGGTTCTGCCCGCGTAGTAGAGGATGCGCTCGGTCGTCGTTGTCTTCCCGGCGTCTATATGCGCCGTGATCCCGATATTGCGAATCCTCTCGAGCGGGAACGGAACGGACATACGCTCTGCGTCCCGGGATGCTCCTTTTAGAGCATCACAGCCAGCCAGATTACCAGCGGTAGTGGGCAAAGGCCTTATTTGCCTCTGCCATCCGGTGGGTATCTTCTTTTTTCTTGAAAGCAGCTCCTGTTTGATTGAAGGCATCCATCAGCTCGGCGGCGAGCTTCTCGCTCATCGACGTTCCGTGCCGATCCCTGGAGTACTGGATGATCCAGCGCATCGCCAGAGCTTCCCGTCTGCTTTCACGGACCTCCACGGGAACCTGATAGGTCGAACCTCCGACCCTTCGCGACTTCACCTCGACCACCGGCTTTACATTTTCGAGGGCCTTCTCGAATACCTCAACGGGGTCCTTCCCCGCTTTTTTCTTGATGATATCCAACGCGTCATATACTATCCCGTAGCCGACCGATTTCTTCCCCCGAAGCATCATACGCACGACAATCCTGGAAATATTCATGTTGCCGTACTTCGGATCCGGCGGAATGGGCCTTTTGGGCGGTACTCTTCTCCTAGGCATAGTCAGTTCCTCATCAGACCTTGGGCCGCTTGGTTCCGTACTTGGACCGGGCCTTGCGCCGATCTTCCACACCCAGGGTATCCTTTGCCCCCCGGATGATGTGATAGCGCACACCGGGCAGGTCTTTGACTCTGCCGCCCCGGACCAGCACCACCGAGTGCTCCTGCAAATTGTGACCGATTCCCGGAATGTAGGCGGTAACCTCGATCCCGTTGCTCAACCGAACCCTCGCCACCTTTCTCAGGGCCGAATTCGGCTTCTTCGGTGTAACTGTCATCACCCGGGTGCAAACGCCCCTCTTCTGCGGGCAGGACTGCAGCGCCGGAGCCTTGTTCTTCTTGTGCACAGCTTGCCGGCCTTTGCGAACAAGCTGATTGATTGTCGGCATCACATCTCTCCTATTATGCAATACATCGCAATCTTCCTCTTCGGTTGCCATCGAAGATTGCGATCCGTGCTTAGACACACAACTCACCCGAAGCTTGAAAACAAGCGGGGGAGAATCTAACAATACACACACAAAATGTCAACCCCTCGAGGAACTCCCCCAAGAGGTTGATCAAGGTGGTCTTATGTTCGCTGCTCAAACAGTCCTGCGCCAGATACTTCTTCTGGGCAGTGAGGCTGCACCATCAAAGGTGCCACTTCACCCTATGAACATAGCAAAAATGCTCGAAACAATCAAGCGATTTGTTTCGTGCAGTTTACTCGGTTTCCTGGAGCATTGCGGCCAGCTCCTTTTCCCGTCGCTTCTCCTCGATGATACGGTTCACCTGCACGTCCAGATCTTCCATATTTTCATCGAGCAGCTTGATATTGTTGTAGGCGCGAATCCCAGTACCGGCGGGTATCAAATGACCGATGATCACGTTCTCCTTCAATCCGTGCAGGTGATCCCGGCTTCCCTTTATGGAAGCGTTGGTCAGAACCCGGGTCGTCTCCTGAAAGGAGGCCGCCGAAATAAAGCTGTCGATGTTCAATGAAGCCTTGGTGATTCCCAGCAGCAGCGGCCGGGCAATGGCCGGCTGTCCACCTTCGCGGATCACCTTTCTGTTTTCCTGGTTGAATTTGTACCTGTCGATCTGCTGGCCAAAGATGAAGTTCGTATCTCCAACCTGTATGATTTCGATCTTCTTCATCATCTGACGGATAATCACACCGATGTGCTTGTCATTGATATTCACCCCCTGCAGTCGATACACCTCCTGGATCTCATTCACAAGATAGCTCTGCAGGGCCTGCTCACCGAGGATCTGCAAGACATCGTGGGGGTCGATGTTTCCGTCGCACAGCTGCTCCCCCGCTTCCACGTGATCACCATCCCGAACCAACAGGTGCTTGCCCATCGGCACGAGGTGCTTGAACTCCTTCCCGTATGGATCCGCGACCACGATAACCCGTTTGCCCTTGAGCAGTCCCCGGAAACTGACGATTCCGCTGACCTTGGTCAGTACCGTCGGATTCTTCGGCTTTCTGGCCTCGAAAAGCTCGCCCACCCGGGGAAGTCCGCCGGTGATGTCCCTGGTCTTGACGCTCTCCCGTGGGAGTTTGGCCAGTATTCGCCCGGGATTTATCTGCTCCCCGTCGGCTATGTTGAGGTAGGCACTGCCGGGCAGGTGGTAAGTGGCCGCGATTTCACCGCTGTCGTCGTGAATCACGATTCTCGGCTGGAGTGTTTCCACCGTGTAATCGGTGATCTTCTTCTCGATCTTGCCCGTATCCTCGTTGATCTCTTCTTTCAGGGTCGTACCGAGCACGATATCCTCGAAGACCGCCGTTCCCGCAGTTTCCGCGATGATCGGTTCGCTGAAGGGATCGAAGTAGGCGATCGGCTCTTCCGCAGCAAGGATCTGCCCCTCCTTGACCATCAATTCCGACCCATTTCGGATGTCCACTCTCTGAGGCTGGGCGATCAGCAGCAGGATGGTTTTGGTGCGATGGACATAGGCGATCTCCTCCGCGATGATCTTCTCTCCCTTTCGCTGCACGACCACCTCGCCCTTCAGCACTTTCTGGCCGTCCTTGACCATGACCCGGTCGCCGGTTTTGAGCTCGACGGTTCGAAGAATCCTGTGCACCATGATATAGCCCTTGCGGGTGAACAGCAGGTTGCCGCTCTTAATCGGGACCGTGTTGCCGATAATGCTTTCCACCAGGATGGGATATCTCAGATAGATCCTACTCTCCTCGCTGATCTTCGTAGCGGCTCCGCCGATGTGGAAGGTCCGCATGGTGAGCTGCGTTCCGGGTTGGCCGATAGACTGGGCTGCGATGATGCCCACGGCCTCTCCGATGTTCACGGTCCGATTGGAAGCCAGGTTGCGGCCGTAGCACTTCACACACACACCGTGCTGGGCTTCACAGGTCAACACGGTGCGGATCCGCACGTGCTCGATCCCGGCGGCTTCTATCTGATCGGCGATCTCGTCGGTGATCTCCTGGTTCACATCGATGATAATCTCACCGGTTATCGGGTGACGCACCCGCTCCAGAGTAAAACGCCCGGCAATTCGATCGCGGAGGGATTCGACGATCTCCTCGCCGTCCTTGATGGCCCGCCTATCCAGGCCGTTGATGGTGCCGCAATCCTCGTCGTTCACCACCACATCCTGAGCGATATCCACCAGCCTGCGGGTCAGATAACCGGCATCGGCGGTTTTCAGCGCCGTATCCGCCAACCCTTTGCGCGCTCCATTGGTGGATATGAAGAACTCGATGACCGAGAGCCCCTCCTTGAAGTTGGAGCGAATCGGCAGCTCGATAATTTCACCGGAAGGCTTGGCCATCAGTCCCCGCATACCCCCCAGCTGGCGGATCTGGCTGCGGGAACCGCGGGCACCGGAGTAGGCCATCATATGAACCGGATTGAATCCATCCCGGTCGCTTGCCAGGTCGTTCATCAGCTCCTTGGTAATGTCTTCGTTCGTCCTGCTCCATTCCTCCACAACCCGGTTGTAGCGCTCTTCATTGGTGATATGGCCCTGGAGGTACTGGTTCTGGATCTCTTCCACCTGCGAGTTGGCCTTGGTGATCAGTTCCTTCTTGGTTTCCGGGATGATGATGTCTTCCATGCCGATGGTCGCGCCGAAGCGGGTAGCATAGCGAAATCCCATATCCTTGATCGTATCGAGCATATTTACGGTTACATCCGAGTCGTACTCCTTGTAACAGAGAGCGATGAGGTTGCGCAGCTCCTTCTCCCCCAAGGCCTGGTTGATGAAGCCGATCTCCGGAGGGAGCTCTTCGTTGAGGATGATCCGCCCCGGTGTAGTCTCGATGTACTCACCGTCGGTCTTGACCTTGATCAGTGCCTGATAGTCCACAGATCGGGCATCGATGGCCATCAGGACCTCCCCGATACCGCTGAAATGCTTGCCCTCGCCCTTGGCTCCCGGCTTTGCCCTGGTCAGGTAGTTGATTCCCAGCACCATATCCTGGGTGGGAATTACGATAGGATTGCCATTGGCCGGATTGAGAAGGTTTCTGGAGGACAGCATCAGGGTCCAGCATTCGATCTGAGCGGCCGGAGTGAGGGGAACGTGGACGGCCATCTGATCGCCGTCGAAGTCCGCGTTGAAGGCATGGCAGACGAGGGGATGCAGCTTGATGGCCTTTCCCTCCACCAGGACCGGCTCGAAAGCCTGAATACCAAGTCGATGCAGGGTCGGAGCGCGGTTCAGCAGCACGGGGTGTTCGGTGACCACCTCGTCCAGCACGGCCCAAACCTCCGGGGTCTCCATCTCCACCAGGGTCTTTGCCTTCTTGATATTGTAGACAACGTCCTTTTCCACCAGCTTGCGCATGATGAAGGGTTTGTACAGCTCCAGGGCCATTTTCGTGGGCAGCCCGCACTGGTGCAGCTTGAGCTCCGGGCCCACGACGATCACCGATCGGCCGGAGTAGTCGACCCGCTTGCCCAGGAGGTTCTGGCGAAAGCGCCCCTGCTTGCCTTTCAGCATGTCCGAGAGGGATTTCAGAGGACGGTTGGCCGCTCCCTTCACGACCCGTTTCTTCTTTGAGTTGTCGAACAGAGCGTCCACGGCTTCCTGGAGCATTCGTTTTTCATTGCGGATGATGATATCCGGAGCGTGCAGCGCCAACAGGCGTTTCAGCCGGTTGTTTCTGTTGATCACCCGGCGATACAGATCGTTCAGATCCGAGGTCGCAAAACGCCCGCCGTCCAGCTGTACCATGGGCCGGAGCTCCGGCGGAATAACGGGGATGACATCGAGGATCATCCATTCCGGACGGTTTCCCGAATCCCGGAACTGCTCGACGATTTCGATGCGTTTGAGCAGCCGTTTGTCGCTCTTGCGGCCCTTCTCCTGCATTTTGACCCGCAGCTCTGCGGACAGGCCGTCCAGGTCGAGGGTCTCCAGGAGGGTCCGGATCGCCTCGGCGCCGATCCCGGCGGAGAAGGCCATACCGTAGCGCTCCTGCGCCTCCAGGTACTCTTCCTCTGTGAGCAGCTGCATCTTCTTCAAATCCGTATCACCGGGATCGATGACGATGTACTTCTCGTAGTAGAGGATCGAACGCAGGGCCACGATCGCCAGGTCCAGGAGCAATCCCATCCGGGAGGGCACGGAGCGATAGTACCAGATGTGAGAGACCGGGGAGGCCAGCTCGATGTGGCCCATCCTCTCGCGGCGCACTCGGAAGTGGGTTACCTCTACGCCGCAGCGGTCGCAGATCACACCCTTGTAGCGGATCGACTTGAACTTGCCGCAGTAGCACTCCCACTCCTTGGTGGTTCCGAAGATTCGCTCACAGAACAAGCCGTCTTTCTCGGGCCGCAGTGTTCTGTAGTTGATCGTTTCCGGTTTTTTGACCTCACCGTAGGACCAGGCACGTATCTGATCCGGAGAGGCCAGCTTGATCATAATACTATCGAAATCCTGCATCTCTCTCATTATAAATGTCCCTCCCTAGATCCGATCTCCGATCGGTTGACAATAAAAAAATTACGTCAATTAGAATCGGCTTCCCTGCCGATTAATAAGCTCCTCATCTCTCTCCGTCAATGCGATCTGCTTGCCCTTGTTGTCGTAGATGGACACATCCAGGGCCAATCCCCGCAGCTCCTGCACCAGGACATTGAAGGACTCGGGGATGCCGGCCTGGGTGAAGGATTCGTTCTTCACGATGCTCTCGTAGATCTTGGCCCGCCCCGACATGTCATCACTCTTGATCGTCAGAAGCTCCTGCAGGGTGTTGGCCGCTCCGTAGGCTTCCAGGGCCCACACCTCCATCTCCCCGAGGCGCTGTCCGCCGAACTGGGCCTTTCCGCCCAGGGGCTGCTGGGTCACCAGGGAGTAGGGTCCGGTGGAACGGGCGTGCATCTTGTCGTCGACCAGGTGGTGCAGTTTCATCATGTAGATGTAGCCCACGGTGACCGGGTTTTCGAAAGGTTCCCCGGTCTGGCCGTCGAACAGAGTGACCTTGGAGTTTACCGGCAGCTCGGCTGCCTTGAGCTTCTCTTCGATCATCTCGTTGGAGGCGGATTCGAACACCGGGGTGGCGTACCACTCTCCCAGCTTGTATCCCGCCCAGCCCAGCTCCGTCTCCATGATCTGACCCAGGTTCATACGCGAAGGCACGCCCAGCGGATTCAGCACCAGATCCACAGGAGTGCCGTCCTCCATGAAGGGCATGTCCTCTTCCGGCAGCACCCTGGCAATTACTCCCTTGTTGCCGTGGCGCCCGGCCATCTTGTCTCCCTCCTGGAGCTTGCGCTTGGTGGCGATGAGGATCTTATCCACCTCCTCGACTCCGGGATTCAGTTCGTCGCCCTCGGCACGTTTCAACCGCTGCACGTCGATCACCGTGCCCTCGATGCCGTGGGGCACCCTGAGAGAGGTGTCCCGGACATCTTTGGCTTTCTCCCCGAATATCGAGTTCAACAACTTGAACTCAGGGGTCGAATCGGTCTCGCTCTTCGGTGTGACCTTTCCCACCAGGATCGAGCCGGATTTCACCTCCGCGCCGATGCGGATGATGCCCTCTTCATCCAGGTGCTCCAGAGAGTTGTCGCTGGCGTTGGGAATGTCTCGGGTGATCTTCTCCGGTCCCAGCTTGGTCTCCCGAACCTCGATGGAAAACTCCTTGATGTGTATCGAGGTATATCGGTCCTCACGAACCAGTTTCTCTGAAATCAGAATCGCATCCTCATAGTTGTAGCCGTTCCAGGGCATGAAGGCCACCAGGACGTTGACCCCAAGGGCCAGCTCTCCATTGTATGTGGCCGGACCGTCGGCGATCACTTCCCGCTCGTTGACTTTCTGGCCGGGAGCGACGATGGGTTTCTGGCTGAAACAGGTATCCTGGTTGGTTCGTTGGAACTTGATCATCGGATAGACATCCAGCTCATCCGCCTTGCCCTTTTCCGGCTTGATCACGATCTTTTCGGAGGTTACATACTCAACCTGTCCTGCCCGCTGTGCAGCCACGGCCACCCCCGAATCGAAGGCGGTCTTCCGCTCCATCCCCGTCCCTACCCGGGGCGGTTCGGGGCGCAGCAGCGGCACGGCCTGCCGCTGCATGTTCGAGCCCATCAGAGCCCTGTTGGCGTCGTCGTGCTCGAGAAAGGGGATCAGAGAGGTGGAGACCGATATGATTTGTTTGGGAGAAACATCCATGTATTGGATGTCTTTGGCTTTCCGGGTTATATAGTCCCCTCCCTTTCGAGCCGGAATCAGCTTCTCCTGGAACCTCCCCTTGTCATCGATCCTGCTGGTCGCCTGGGCGATGTAGTACTTCTCCTCGTCGATTGCCGACAGGTATTCGATTTCATCGGTCACCACCCCGCCTGCTACCTTGCGGTACGGGGTTTCCAGGAAACCATACTCGTTGACCCGTGTGTAGTTGGCCAGCGAAACGATCAGTCCGATGTTGGGTCCTTCCGGGGTTTCGATCGGACACATTCGTCCGTAGTGGGTGTAATGAACATCCCGAACCTCGAATCCAGCCCGGTCTCTGGAAAGCCCCCCCGGTCCGAGGGCGTTGAGCCTGCGTTTGTGGGTCAACTCGGCCAGGGGATTCACCTGGTCCATGAACTGGGAAAGCTGGCTGGATCCGAAAAATTCTTTGATAGTGGCTACGATCGGTTTGATGGAGATCAGATCCTGCGGCCGGATGGTATCGGCTTCTTTGAGGCTCATCCGCTCTTTGGCGATACGCTCCATGCGGGTGAAGGCAACTTTCAGGTGATTGGTCAGCAGCTCACCGGCGGAACGAATTCTCCGGTTGCCGAGGTGATCGATATCATCTACGTTTCGCTCGCCGATGTACACCTGGGTGAGGAATATCACGGTGTTGATGATATCTTCGGGAATCAGGGTATGGGTCTTGTAAGGCTGCTCGTAATCGAACTTCTTGTTCAGCTTGTATCGACCGACCCGCCCCAGATCGTATCGCCGCGGTGTGAAGAACATGTTCTGCAGATCCTTCTCCGCGCTCTCCAGTGTGATCGGCTCTCCCGGCTTGATCACTCCGTAAACCCGGCTGATGGCCTCTTCCTTGGTCGGCTCATCCTTTTCCGGGTCGTCTCGGGAGTAGATGACCTCCTCGCGCTCGAAACAGTTGAGGATGATCGGCGAATGAAGCGATTTTTCATTTAGGAAGTCGATGACCTCGATCGAAGCGATTCCCGAATGGATCAACTCCTCCACATCGTGGGGATGGATCTTGTCTCCCGCCCGGTACAGCCTCTTGGTCTGCCCCTCTTCCTCGTGGAATACCGCGCGGGCAAACACCATTCCGAGGACCTTCTCCTTGTCTTCCCTGCTCTCGGAGATCTTCACGGTCTTGGTCTGGTAAAACAGATCGATGATCTTCTCCCGTGTATCGAATCCCAAAGCCCGCAGGAAAATCGTAGCCAGGATCTTCTTCTTCCTGTCGATCTTCGTATAGACCAGTTCTTTCTTCTGATCGACCTCGAACTCCAGCCAGGAGCCGCGGTAGGGAATGATGCGGGAGGAGAAGACTCCCTTATCGTGGCTGAAGATCACCCCTGGGGAACGGTGGATCTGGCTTACGACCACCCGCTCGGCACCGTTTACTATGAACGTACCCCTGGGGGTCATAAGGGGGATATCCCCCATGTAGATCTCCTTCTGCCTGATTTCTCCGGTGTTGAGAAAGATCAGATTGATCTTGGCCTTGATGGGGATCGCGTAGGTCAGCCCCTTGTTCTTGCATTCCTGCTCGCTGAATACCGCAGCCTCCTCATCGAGGGTATACCCGCCGTATTCCAGAACCATATCCCCGTTGGGACTCTCTATCGGGAAAATCGCCTGAAAAACATCTTCCAATCCCTGTCGCTGTACGGATTTTCCCTCTCTGAGTTTTTCCCGCTGCAGGAATCGCTCGAACGACGAGAGCTGAATGTCGATCAGACTCGGCATTTCCATCGCCTCTTCCACACCCTGACCGATATAGACTCTCTTGATCATTTCAGGAACCATGTGCCCTCCCGTGAGCTGTTAGTGGACGACGATACCACCGGCGGAAGGTATCCTCCGGTGGTATCGAGTTTGTGGGGTTGTGGTGCAAAGTTACGATTATGTAACCTCAACCGTAGCGCCGGCTGACTCCAGCCGCTCTTTGATTTTTTGAGACTCTTCTTTGCTGATGGCCTCTTTCACAGCCTTGTCACCAGCTTCGACGAGCTCTTTCGCTTCTTTGAGTCCGAGACCGGTTATGGCCCGGACCTCCTTGATTACGGGGATTTTCTTCCCGTCCTCGAAGCTCTTCAGTACGACGGTGAACTCGGTCTGCTCCTCCGCCGCAGCGGCTTCCCCGCCCCCGGCTGCAGGAGCCGCGGCTACCGCTACCGGAGCGGCGGCAGTTACACCGAACTTCTCTTCCATCGCCTTTACCAACTCCGAAATCTCGAGCACCGTTTTATTGGCGATTGCCTCGAGAATCTCATCGTTCGTCAGTGTTGCCATTTATCTTCTCCTTGTTTTGTTATGCAGCAATAGCTGGAACACATTCAAAGACTAATGCTGCTTCTATTGCTTGTCTTTGCTCTCGGCCACGGCCTGAAGGGTGCGCACCAGTTTGGTGACGATCCCATTCATGGCGTATACCAGGTTCGTCATCGGGGCGCTCATCGTACCCATCAAAATGGCGTACAGATCGTTTCTGCTCGGGAGCTTGCTGATAGCCTCCACCTCGCCGGAGGAGACCACTTTGCCCTCGACCAAACCGCCCTTTATCTTCAGGGTGGAATCCCTGGTGAAGTCGAACAGCACCTTGGCGATCGGACTGATGTCAGCCTTGGCCAGAGCCAGAGCCGTGGGATCGATCAGGAAATCCTCCTCGAAGGGAAATCCCAGCTCGCCCAGAGCCAGGCGGGCGTAACTGTTCTTCACCACCCGGTACTCGGCTTCCTTTTCCTGCAGGGTTCGGCGCAGCTCGGTGATCTGAGAGACATTGAGACCGCGGAAATCAGTGAAGATCACATCTTGAGAGCTTTCGATCAGTTCCTTGATCTTGCGGATACCTTCGGTCTTGTACGGCTGTATCTTCTGAGTTTTCTCTGCCATCGCTTATGCCTTTTCCTTGGGATTCACCATAATCCCCGGTCCCATGGTGGAGGACACGGCGATCGATTTGATGAACTCCCCTTTTATATCCGCGGGTTTTTTCCGCTGCACCTCGTCGATGAGAAGCCGGGCATTCTCGGCGATTTTCTCCTTGTCCATGGAAACCTTTCCAATGGGCAGGTGGATAACCCCGGTTTTGTCCCCTCGAAACTCAACCCGCCCCTTCTTCACCTCTTCGATCGCCTCTTTGATATCAAAGGTAACGGTCTTGGTCTTGGGATTGGGCATCATACCCCGGCGCCCGAGAATCGGTCCGAGCTTGCCGACGTCCTTCATCATGTCCGGTGTGGCCACTGCCACGTCGAAATCGAGCCATCCGCCCTGGATCTTTTCAACAAGGTCCGCATCGCCGACGAACGCGGCTCCGGCCTCTTTCGCCTCATCCGCCTTCTCTCCCTTGGCAAAGACCAGGATCTTCTTCTCCGCCCGGAAGCTGTTGGGCAGCACTAGAGTGTCGCGAATCGAATGTTTGGCCTTTACGTTGAGCTTGAGAGCTATCTCCACAGTTTCGTCGAACTTGGCATACGCCAGTTCCTTGACCAGATCCAAGGCCCGGTCCAGGTTGTACTGTTCGGTGACGTCGTACTTTTCCAGTGTCTGCTGGTACTTCTTTCCCTTCTTCATTACAGCCCCTCCACGGTTACACCCATGCTCCGGGCTGTTCCGGCGATAATCTTCATCGCCCCGTCGATATCATTGGCGTTCAAATCCGCCATCTTCTGTTCCGCGATTTCCCGGATCTGCGCCGCCTTAATGGACGCCACCTTGTCCTTGTTCGGCACGGATGATCCTTTTTCCAGGCCGCAGGCCTTCTTGATCAATACCGCCGCCGGGGGGGTTTTGGTTATGAAGGTGAAGCTCTTGTCCGCATAGACGGTTACCACAACCGGAATGAGTAAACCCGGCTCCACGTTCTTGGTGCGATCATTGAACTGCTGAACGAACTGGGGTGCCGACACCCCATGGGGACCCAGAGCGGGCCCCACCGGTGGTGCGGGGGTCGCTTTACCCGCCGGCACCTGCAGCTTGATGAGAGCTGCGATTCTCTTCTTCGCCATCTTTTTTTCCTCCGTTCGTGGTGACTGCGTCCGCCTCAAGATGCAGGACGGACTCCCATGAACCCTTAGATTTTCTCCACCTGGAGAAAATCCAGCTCAACCGGTGTCGATCTTCCAAAGATGCCTACCATGACCCGCAATTTTCCCTTTTCGAGATTGATCTCCTCGACCGTACCGGTAAAACTATCGAAAGGACCGTCGATGATCCGCACGGTCTCTCCCTCCGTAAAGGTCTGTTTGGGCTTCAGAACCTTTTCGCTCTTTATCTCTCCGGCACGCTGCAGTACCTCCCGTGCCTCCTCACCGCTGATGGCCTGGGGCTTCTGGTTTCTGCCGAAACCCACAAATCCCGTCACACCGGGAATCTGGCGAATCGCGGAGCAGATCTGCTTCCAGTTGTTGTCCGGAAGATCCATCTCGATCATGATGTATCCGGGCAGGAACTTCTTGGAAGTCACTCGCCGTTTGCCGTCTCTTACCTCAACGACCTCCTCTGCCGGGACTTTGACATTGAATACGTAATCCGCCAAAGCACCGTCTTCGACCAGCTTATTGACGTGCTTCTGCACCTTGTTTTCATATCCTGAATAGGTATGGACTACATACCAGCCTTTTGCCATCGGCGTTTCCTCTTAGGTCGTTCGCTTCGTCTGCCGGTTTTCAGAAAATCAGATCGATTCCACGAAAAATGATGAAATCAACTATACCCAGAGCGATGGCGATGAGGATTACTGAAACCAGAACCACCTTTGTCGAAGAGGCTACCTCTTCCCGGCTGGGCCAGGTTACTTTCTTGAGTTCGGCGAAACTCTCTTTGAAGAATCGGATTATCTTCTTCATCTCTTTCCTC
The DNA here is from genome assembly GCA_964588355.1 of uncultured Spirochaetaceae bacterium. GTDB lineage: Bacteria > Spirochaetota > Spirochaetia > SZUA-6 > DRHE01 > JAFGQJ01. The sequence continues at coordinate 13,824 of CAZPPB010000005.1, forward strand.
TCGAAGCTTTAAGGATGCGCTTTCTTAAAAGGAAGCAGGCCAGGCAGGACTCGAACCTGCAACATCCGGTTTTGGAGACCGGCGCTCTAGCCAATTGGAGCTACTGGCCTACGCACTTGGCTGTTACTTTATCTTGGTTTCCCTGTGCAAGGTGTGCTTTCTGTCAAACTTGCAGTACTTGTTGAACTCCAGCTTCCCCTGGATGTTCCTCTTGTTCTTGCTGGTTGTATAATTCCTGCGGTTGCATTCGGTACACTGTAGCGCCACGAGCTCAACCGTCTTCCCCTTAGCCTTGGCCATCCGCTCCTATCCTTCCCGATATTTTCTTGTCGCCCGTCCCTCGACGCGTCCAGCCCTATCGGGCTGTCGAAAACCCAATATAATAAAAATACCCCGTTTTTGTCAATGGCATAATTTTCGCATTGCCCCTCTCTTGCTGTCTTGCCGCTCGCTGTACCTTCAAACAGACGCGCGACAGGCTCACCGCAAGGGCGGAGACCCATTCGGGGAATCTTTATTTCCAGCCTCCGATCGGACTTGAACCGATGACCCCCTCCTTACCATGGAGGTGCTCTACCAACTGAGCTACAGAGGCGGTTAATTCTTTTATATATATAGAATTAAGCCAAAATTTCGCCGGATATACTACACTATTTCACGATGTTTGTAAAGGTACATCCGCTCGATATTACAATTTAATCACAAAAACCTTGACAATCAATCTTTTCAGTCCGAGGATGATGCCGAAAGGGGAGCCCGGTGCGTGTCGTATCATCGCAATGCCCAATTCGAAAATGTAAGATTTTTTTTCACCTTCCCTGCCAGCTCCGTCGTTCCCGCGTCGAGTTGAAAAGCATGGGTGGCTTCGTGTACAAACGGCACAGGATCTGTCAGAAAATGTTTTAACATGTCCATCCAAAACCTGCTAAAGGATTTTCTTCGAGTCGGGTTTTCCGCAAAGGATTTCTACAGCGTGATAAACAGCGTCTACCGGCGTTTCTACGCTGAAGATCTCATGCTCCACTACCCGATATGCCGGCACAGGGCAGAGGCTCTCCTCGAGTGCCAAAAGAACCTGACCGACTATTGTCTTTCAAAATTGCCGGATCTTCGGGATCAGCAGGTTCTGGAGATCGGTTGCGGAAACGGAGTGCAAAGCGCCTATATCCTGGAAAATTGCAGGCCCGCGCGGGTCATCGGTGTGGATCTGAGCCCAGCCAACATCACGATCGCCCGGAGTCAGCCCGCCCGAGCGGACCGGCTGCTGTTCCTGCTGGACGATGCCCAGGTGCTCACTCACATCGAAGATCGGTCGATCGACACGGTGATCAATATCGAAAGCGCGTTCCACTACCCGGATAAAAAGCGCTTTCTTGCCCAGATCAAACGAGTGCTGAAACCGGGAGGCGCCTTCCTCATCGCCGACATCCTCAACAGGACTGAAAGCGGCAGGAACGCCGTCTCCTTCTGGCAACGGCGGATGAATCTGAATCATTGGACCCTGGTGGAATACAGGAACGCCCTGCGGGCGAGCGGCTTGCGGCTCAATCACCAGGAAGATATGACCTCGCTGATCCTGCGCGGATACCGTCACGCCCGCATCTGGAGCAGAACCTACCTGGCTCAGGGTCTGATCCCCGCGCTGATGGGCTACGCCTGGGGCAGGGCTATGACCGCCGTGAACTCCCTTCTCCTTCTAACCCTTCGCCGCTACTACCTCTTCGTGGGCTACAGAAGCAGATCCTGACGATCAATCAACGAGTTGCAGCATTCGCGATCCCTTTTTCTTCCATCACCGGTAGAACAGCAGCAGGGATCCGCCGTACAGGCGCCGATCTGACAGATGCAGGCGGCCGCCGGCGGATACGGGAACTTCCCCCGCGCCGGCGGTTTCCGCAACCGTGATCTCCGGCCCGAAGCCAATAACCTGCGGAAAGCTCCTCTCCTCCTCTTTGGACAGATGGATGATCAGGATTCCGCCTTGGTTGAGGATCCGCCGGGCTGCGATCAGCTGCAAAACCTCCAGCTTGCCCCGCTGACGGAATGGGGGATCGAGGAAGATCCGATCGAAGCTGCGCTTGACCCGCCGCAGATAGTGCTCAACCGGCAGGAGGTGCATTTCGGTCTGCTCCTGAACAATGTCCAAATTGCGCTGCAGGGCCGAACGCTTGCCCCGGTCCTTCTCCACGAATGCCACCGGTTCGGCGCCCCGGGAGGCCGCTTCGATCCCCACCGACCCGGATCCGCAGTACAGATCGAGGAACGAACAGCCTTGAATGTCCCGGAGCACGGCGAACAGGGATTCCCGCATCCGATCCATTGCAGGACGGATCACCCCTGGGGGAACGATCAGTTTTCTTCCTTTATATGTCCCGCCGGTAATCCTCAATTCGACCCTCCCTGTGCATCGAGCACCTCCCTCAAAGCCCGGTGCTGCGGATCCAGCAGCCCCGGATCCCTCGAGAGGATCTCCCGGGCGTCCTCCCGGGCCAGCAGAAACAGGTCCCAGTCGGAAATCAGCTCTGCGACGGCGAAGCGCGGGAATCCGGACTGTTTCTGACCCAGGAACTCCCCCGGGCCCCGGATCTTCAGATCCTGCTCGGCGATCTCGAATCCATCCGTGGCGTTCATGATCGCCTTCAGACGGGCGATCCCCATCTCGGTGAGATTGCTGCCGTATATCAGAAATGCATAGGACTGTCTCTCACCCCGCCCTACCCTGCCCCGCAGCTGATGAAGGTTGGACAGCCCGAACCGTTCGGCATGTTCGATCACCATGCAGGTGGCCCGCGCGACATCCACACCCACCTCCAACACGCTGGTAGCCACCAGGATATCGATCTGTCCGGCCGCAAACCCCTGCATGACCCGGATCTTCTGCTCCTCCGTCACCCGGGAGTGGATCAGGGCCAGGCGAAGACCGGCAAACACCCCCCTCTTCAACCGCTCATACATCCGCTCGGCGTCCTTGAGCTCCAGGCTGGAGGATTCTTCGATCAGGGGGTACACGAAGTAAGCCTGGCCGCCCCGGGCGATCTCCCGCCGCACCCTCTCGTAGACCTTGACCTCGTTCCCCTGGCGGGCCAGATGGGTGATCACCGCTTTGCGGCCCCGGGGAAGGCTGCGGATCTCCGAAACGTCAATCTCTCCGAAAGCGCTGAGGGCCAGGGTGCGGGGAATCGGGGTGGCGCTCATCAGCAGCAGATCCGGGTGATCCCCCTTGGCCACCAGGGCCCGGCGCTGAGCAACCCCGAAGCGCTGCTGCTCATCCACGATCACCAGGCCCAGCCTCCTGTACTGCACATCTTCAGAGAAAAGTGCATGGGTGCCGATCAGCAGATCGATCTCTCCGGCCTCGAGACTGTCCAGAAGCAGTCGCCGCCCGGCGCCCTGCACATTTCCCGACAGGAAGGCTACTCGAACTCCCAGGGGCTCGAGCAATCGGGCCGCGTTGTCCCCGTGCTGGCGGGCCAGCAGCTCCGTGGGGACCAGCAGCGCCGCCTGATCCCCGGACTCGATCACCGAAAGGGCCGAGGCCAGGGCGACCAGCGTTTTGCCGCAGCCCACCTCCCCCTGCAGCAACCGCGCTCCCGGATGGGGGGCGAACAGATCCTCCTCGATCTCCTGGAGGACCCGCAGCTGATCGGCGGTGAGGGCAAAGGGCAGGCGATCCAGGAGAGCTCGCTTCAGCGCGCCGGCGGGGCGGGGGCGGGATCGCCGTATGGAGGCGCGGATCAGCCGGCTGCGGCCGAGGGCAAGCTGATAGTGCAGCAGCTCCTCGTAGGCCAGGGTCTTTCGGGCCCGGGCGAGCTGCTCCATGGACTCGGGAAAATGGACAGCCTCCAGGGCCGCACGTTTGGGCAGACAGTCCCGGCGCTCCCGCAGGGCAGGAGGGAGCCCTTCGCTCAGCTGCGGCAGAACGATATCCAGAGCCCGGCGCATCAGCTGGCGGAGCGCAGTCTGGCGCAGGCCTTCGGTCAGGGGATAGATCGGCAGGATCCGGGCATAATCGGCCCGTTCACGCCCCTGTTCAAAGGGCTCGACTTCGAAATCACTGGCCTGAAGCTCGCCGCCGCGGCGTTGGAATCGTCCCCACACCCAAAACCTCCTCCCCGGCTGGAGGACCCCGGACAGATAGCCGCGCCCGAAGCACAGAAGCGCCGCCCTGCCCGTCTCATCCTCGATTCCGACCTTCAAGGTCTTGCGGTAGCCCCTGCCGATCCATCCGCGGGAGCGGACGCGAACCAGCACGTTCACCCGATCGGCCCGCTCGGCCGCCTCGAGGCTGTCCCTGTGGCGGCGATCCTGATAAGTTTTGGGATAGTGGCTCAGCAGCTCAGCGAGGGTTCGAATACCGAGACGCTCCAGGCGACGCCGGGCGACCGGCCCGACGCCGTGAAGCTCTTCGACCCCTTCCCGGTACTCATGCAGATGCATCGCATCAGATCGGCAGATTGTTGAGGAACGCAACCAGACGGGGAACCAGATAAAGGCCGAGCAGCCAAAGAACCAGGAGGAAAACGATCGTCAGGTACAGATACTGACGCTCGGAAAGCGTCTGTCTGGCGGGGAAGATGCGGCGCACCAGGGACACCGCCGGCTCGATCATATAACCGAGAGCTCCGATGAGCCGGGAGTCCCGCATATTGGCAACCGCTCCCAGGATCGCCCTCAGAACGGCCATGACCAGAAACAGAACCAGCAGAAAACGGACAGCCGCCCAGAGTGCGCCGGCAACTATACCCAGGAAGAGCCCCAGGGAAATCTTGCCGGTTTCCCCGATCAAGTAGATCACCTGCAGAATCACCACCAGGGTGAGGATGGCCGCTATAGGGGTGAAATCGATCGTCCCCCGCCGCAGGAAGCGAAGGCGTCTGAACAACGACAAATACGGTTCGGTAAGCCGGACCAACAGCTCCCACGGCCTGCCGTAAACCGATCCCTGGAACCAGGACAGAATGATGCGCAGGCCAAGCATTAGAATGTAGACGAAGATGATTGCTGTTAAGAAGCGCCAGAACGTCAAATCTTTACCTCCCTCGTTTCGCTCTACAACGGCAGAATTCTGTAGAAGCGGGACTGCTCGGAGATACCCGATTCCGCGCTCACCTCGCGAAGCGCCTTTCTGGCCTGCTCTTCCCTGGCCTCATCCACCAGGACGTACAGGTCGGAAGGCTCGCTGGGATCTTCCCATTTCTGATGCACCGATTCGATATTGATGCCGTTGTCTGCCAGACAGCCGGTAACCGCCGCCCAGATCCCCGGTCTGTTCGCTGTTATGAAATGGAAGAAGTAGCGATACTCCATCTCCTTCTCCGGATACAGCTCAAGAGCCCGGGAAGGATCGAAGGGATAGCCGCCGCGGCGGTCATGCAGCACCAGACTCTGCACCAGATCTCCCAGATCCGAAGCCACCGAAGAGGCGGTCGCATTCGCCCCGGCGCCCCGGCCCAAAAACAGGGCCGGCCCGAGATAGTCACATTCCACGAATACCGCATTGACCTCGTCCCGCACCAGGGCGAGGGGGTGGCGAGCCGGGATCAGGGCGGGAAACACGGTGACCGAGGGCTTGCCGTCGATGAGGATAGCCGAAGCGATCAGCTTGATGGCAAATCCTGCCGACGCTGCGAACTCGATCTCTCCGGGGGTCACCGTGGTGATTCCCTCACAGAGGATGTTGCGGTAGTCCACCCAGCCGCCGAAGGCAAAGGCGGCCAGAAGACTGATCTTGTGCGAAGCATCTCCGCCGCCGACATCCAGGGTCGGGTCGGCTTCGGCGAAGCCTGCATCCTGAGCCTGCTGCAGCGCTTCGGCGAAGGGCAGCTGCTGCTCACTCATCCGGGTGAGGATGTAGTTGGAGGTCCCGTTCAAAATGCCCAGGATCTTATCGATCCGGTTGCCCACCAGGCTCTCGCGAACGATCTTGATGATCGGGATCCCCCCCCCGACCGCCGCCTCGAATTTGAGGTAGACCTGCTTCTCCCGCGCCAGTTTGAACAATTCGGCGCCGCGGAGGGCCAGGAGCGCCTTGTTCGCGGTGATGACATGTTTTCCCGCTTCGATCGCGGATTGGATGATCTCATAGGCGACATCGGTACCGCCGACCAGCTCGATCACGACCTTGATGTCCTGCTGTTCGACGATGCTGCGGTAGTCATCCACCAGCAGCTCCCGGGGGACCAGAGCTTGAGCAGCGGCGGTGTCGATCTCCGCGATCCTCGCGATCTCCACTGAAGTTCCCATCTTGCTGGCAAAATGGCTTCCGTTCCGGCTCATCAGTTCGTAGAAGCCCCTGCCCACCGTGCCCAGCCCGACCAGGCCTACCTTTACTCTTTCCATACGTCCTCCACCAATGGATGTTCACGAACCTCCGCCAGAACCCGATCCTCCGCCGACAGGGTGATGTGGGGCGAGGCCTTGATCACGACCTCCCCGCTCGCCCCATTTCCCCGGACGTGGAAGTACACCCCGCAGTCACCGGGTTTGTCGACTATGAAATCCCGCAGCCGCAGGAACTGCTCCTCATTGCCCTCCGCGGAGGCGAAACGCAGGTGCACCGCCCGCGCCTGTTTATCCTTGAGTTCCTCGGGATCGAGCAGGGATTCGACCAGAAGCTTGGGTTCCCCCCTGCTGTTGTCGATACGCCCCCGAGCCACCATCACGCTGTCCCCGACCAGCCGCTCTCTGGATTTCTCGAAGACATCGGAGAACAGCACCAGCTCAACGGTACCGCGGAAATCCTCCAGTTGAGCGAAGGCCATCCGGCGGCCCGTCCTCGTGGTGATCTCCTTGATCTCCTTGAGAATGCCTATCACCGTATAGGTCCTTTGGGCGGAACAGGCGGTCAGCCGGCTGAGATCGAGGTTACCGTGATTCTGTATGTGATTCCGATATTTGTCGAGGGGGTGGCCGGAAAAGTAGAAACCGAGGTTCTGCTTTTCATGGGTGAGCTTCTCGAGAGCCGGCCACGGGGGACAGGGCTCCATGATCAGGGGTGATTCGTTTTCCTCCAGGGGATCGAAAAGAGTGGTCTGCCCGTACTTCTGGATCTCTTTGAAGCTGTTCACGGTTTCCAGGATCCTGTCCAGATTGTGCATCAACACGGCCCGACCGGTACCCAGATTATCGAACAAGCCGCAGCGGATCAGGGTCTCCACGACCTTGCGGTTCACGGTTTTCAGATCCAAACGTTTCAGGAACTCCAGAAGATCTTTGAATGCCCCTCCCTGGTTTCGCTCCTCCACGATGTGATCCACCGCCGCACTGCCGACGTTTTTGATCCCCCGGAGTCCGTATACGATCTTGCCTTCCCGCACCGTGAACTCCTGCTCGCTCACATTGATATCAGGAGGCAGCACCTCCAAGCCCATGGTCCGGGCTTCGGCGATATACTCCGACAGTTTGTCCGTGGAATTGATCTCATTCGTCAGGTTGGCCGCCATGAACTCCGCCGGGTAGTTGGCCTTGAGATAGGCGGTCTGATAGGCCAGCAGGGAGTAGGCCGCCGCATGGGACTTGTTGAATCCGTATCCGGCAAAAGGAACCAGAAGCTCGAAAATTTTTTCCGCCTGGGCGCCGGAGTAGCCCTTGGCCGCCGCCCCTTTCAGAAATTTGACCTTCTGCCGGGCCATGACATCTACCTTCTTCTTGCCCATGGCCCGGCGCAGGATGTCCGCCTCGCCGAGGGAATAACCCGCGACCTGGCGGGCGATCTCCATCACCTGTTCCTGATACACGATGACCCCATAGGTCTCCTCGAGGATCGGCTCGAGCTCCGGCAGAGGGTATTGAATGCGCTTTTTTCCGTTCTTGGCATCGATGAACTGGTCGATATACTCCATCGGGCCCGGACGATACAGGGCGTTCAAGGCGATCAGGTCGGGGATCGATGTCGGTTTGGACTTTCTCAGAATTTCCTGCATACCCTGGCTTTCAAACTGGAAGATGCAGGTGCTTCGCCCCTCCCCGAGGAGGCGAAAAGTGGCGGGGTCATTTTCGGGGATACGGTCGATTTCCATGTTCACCCCACGCCGCTTGAGAAGGTCAATGGTGTTTTTGATTATCGTGAGGGTTTTCAGGCCCAGGAAGTCCATCTTCACCAACCCGCAGTCTTCCAGATAGTCCATCGAGTACTGGGTGGAAACCGTCTCGGTCTTCGGGTCCCGATACAGGGGAACGTAGTGGGTCAATTCCTGCTGCCCTATCACGATCCCCGCCGCATGGGTGGAGGCGTGCCGATGCAACCCTTCCAGCCTCAGGCTGACGTCGAGAAGTTTCTTGTAGTTCTCACCCAGCGAAGTCATACGGGCAAGCTCCGGGTCCACCTTCATCGCTTTGCGCAGGTTCATCTTCGGTCCCAGGGGCACTCTCTTGGCTATAGCGTCGGCCTCGGCATAGGGGATATCCAGAACCCGGGCCACATCCCGAATCACGGCGCGGGCCTTCAAGGTTCCGAAGGTGATGATCTGTCCAACCCGGTCGCTTCCATACTTGCGCAGCACGTAGTCGATGACCGCCGGCCGTCCCTCATAGCAGAAATCGATATCGAAATCGGGCATCGACACCCTCTCCGGATTGAGGAATCGTTCGAACAGCAGCCCGTACTTGAGGGGATCGATGTCGGTGATCTTCAGGGCATAGGCTGCAAGCGACCCGGCGCCGGACCCCCTGCCCGGACCCACGGGGATTCCGTTTTCCCGGGCGTAGTGGATGAAATCCCAGACGATCAGGAAATAACCGGTATAGCCCATCGTGTTTATCACGGACAACTCGTAGTCCAGACGCTCCCGTATCTCCGGGCCGGATTCGGAATACCGCTCGGCCAGTCCGCGATGGGCCAGTTCAGACAGGTAGCTGCCCAAAGTGTAGCCCTCGGGAACCTCGTAGTGTGGGAGCAGAGGACCCGGAAGGGGGATTTCCAGATCGCACATATCGGCGATCACCCGGGTGTTCGTCAAGCTCTCGGGAAATTCGGGAAGCGCCCGGGCCATCTCCTCCCTGCTCTTGAAGTAGAACTCCGGATAGGCGAACTTGAGACGCTTGCCCTCGCTGACCTTTTTTCCTGTGCCGATGCAGATCAGGATATCCTGGGAGTAGGCGTCCTCCTTGTCCGTATAGTGGATATCGTTGGTGGCAACTGTGGGGATGCCGGTTTCCCGAGCCAGCTCCGACAACCCGCTGAGAATGGTGCGCTGCTCCGGTATGCCCTGATATTGCAGCTCCAGGTAGAAATTGCCCCGCCCGAACAGCTCGTCATAAAATCGTGCCTTATCCCGGGCCGCCTGCTTCTGGCCGTCCAGGATGAGCCTCGGTATCTCCCCGCCCATGCATCCGGACAGGGCTATAAGGCCCCGGCTGTGCCGCTGGAGAAGTTCGTCGTCGATGCGGGGTTTGTAGTAGAAACCCTCCACATAGGAGAGAGTGGACAGCTTCAGCAGATTCTGATAGCCCGTCACATCTTTTGCCAATAAAACGATATGGTAGTAACGGGCTGACCCTTCGGTCCCGGACTTGCTGAACCTGGAACCCGGAGCGATGTAGAACTCCGAACCGATGACCGGCTTGATCTCCTGTTTGCGGCACTCGAGATAGAACTTCAAGCTTCCGAACATGTTGCCGTGATCGGTGAGTGCAAGGGCAGACATGTTCAGCGCCTTGGCTTTGGCAACCAGACTTTCTATGGATGCCGCTCCGTCAAGAAGCGAGAAATCGGAGTGATTGTGAAGGTGTACAAAATCTGACATATTGGCTGCAGGCTGTGTCTTGCGCGCTTCCCGAACTTCCGAATCGATAGTACCACGTTTGCCCTGAAAAGGAGAAGCTCCCCGGCAGGCGTATTACAGTAAATCCAGGCTGCGGATGTTGATCTTTTCGAGAAAGGAGCGAAACAGGCGAAGGGAGGTGGCCGCCCTGTAGCGGCCTTTCGGGTTATCCGCAACCTGATCGGTCAGAGCATCGCCCAGTTCGCGTGACAGGGTATCGATGAGTCTCGCCGGCATAGGGAGGTTGGCGCTTTTCAAACGCTCCTCCAATACGGGCATACGAAATACCGGTGTTTCCAAGCCACCTAAGCAGAAGTGCAGTGTTTCGAGGCTGCCCTTGGGGAAACGGGCTACACCGGCGAAGCTCAGGGTGGTCGCGAATCCCGAGCCGCCGTGTACCTTGCGGGTTACGGCGAAATCCCATTCCTCCAAGGGCACCCGGATTCGGGTAAGAATTTCACCTGGACGCAGGTCCGGCAGATTTCCTCTGCCGAAAAACTCCCCCACCTCCACCCAGCGGGTCGAGCCTGCGGTTCGCAGCTCCAACTGGGTATCGATGACGCTCAAAGCCGGCAGGCTGTCACCCCGACAGGCCCTCAAGGAGATATTGCCGCCGAGAGTAGCCAGGTTGCGAATCCCGGGTGTAGCGATCTTCGAAAGTGTTTCGAACAGAACCGGGGGAAGAACGTTGCGTCCGATGCTGAGAATCCTGGATAGATCCAGGACCGAGCCGATGTCTAGGTAGCGCTGCCCCCGGGAGATCCGGTTCAGCTCCTGGACATTCCCCAGGTAGATCACCTTCTGCGGCAGGTTCAAGGGGCGGCCGCTGCCCATCTGGGCCTGCCTGGCTATCTCGGTTCCCCCGGCGTACAGCAGCGCTCCGGGATTTCGGGTGAACAGACGCAGCGTTCCCCCGAGACTCTTGGGGCGAAATACCCTAACTTCTTTCAACGCGTCTTCGGCCATACCTTCGTTTCCTGCTGCTTCGTTCGACAACGGAATTCACGATCCTTCTGTAGCTGCCGCAGGAGCAGAGATTGCCCGTAAGAGCCTGAAGGATCGCCTCCTTCCCCGGCTCCGGGTCGGACAACAGCAAGGCCGCCAGGGCCACCTGCATTCCCGAGGAACAGAATCCGCAGCGGTACACGTCACAGTCGGGTAATTTTTTTCGAATATCCGCGAAGGATTTGAGGCTGTGAATCCCCTCTATTGTCACGATCTCCGCATCGCTAAGGGTAAAAGCCGGGATCAGGCAGGAGTTGACAGCGACGCCGTTCATGAGCACCAGGCAGGCTCCGCACTCTCCGCGGGCACAGCCTTCCCGGGTTGCCTTCAAACCAAAGTCGCAACGAAGAACGTCCAACAGGCGGGCACCGGGATGGGCCTGAAGCAGCACGGGCTGTTCATTCAGGATGAAGCGCAGCTTTATCACGTTTCCAGGCACTGTTGGATAACCTCCGCCGTGATCGGCACCTGATCTATATACAATCCGGTAGCCTGACAAACCGCCTCCGCATAGGAGGCGGGAACCCCGAGGTAGGGAAGATGTTCGAAGCCCTTCATCTCAGCACTTTGGCTCTCTAATAGACGGATCTGGATCTCGGGCAGCTCGGTTGCAGAGGGAACCAGATCGCCGGCGAAACAGGCAGTCAGCGCAGAGGCAGCTGCGGCCGTGTATCCCAACAGCCGGCTCGAACCCAGACAGCGAAGGATTTCCCCCTCCAACATTCCCAGTATCGCGGTTCGATCCCAGACCGCTCCCGTTTCTACCGCCATCCAGATACCCCGGCAGGTGCTCTGGAAGGTCACCGGATCCAGTTCCACTTCGACGACCGTGGCAGCCCAGGAAAGATCCCCCGCCTCCTCACCGGCTCTGCGCTTTCCCTGTGCATGTCGATCACCTCCAAGCCCGTGCTGCTGCTCCGCAGAGAGGCTTCTGCGCACCTCGATCGGCAAGGCAAAACCTTTGCGCTTGCGCTGAATGCTCCAGCAGCACTGTTCGAGCAGGGGGAGAGCAACCGCGACGACCCGGGAGAGGATGGTGGGGCCCGTGTCGGGCACCTCCCGAGTATCCACGGGCTGCACCGTGATTTTTTTAGGATCCAGCCCGAGAAGCTCCGCCGCCCTGTGAATGAGGATTCCATGGATTCCCATTGCAGAGTCCACCAGGGAGGTGTAGATCCGCAGGCGCCGATTCCTGTCGAGAACGAGTTTCATCGCCGAGCTCTTGGGAGCCGGCTCGAGGTTGTGCAGATCTGCCGACCACCCCCGCCCATCCTGATAAGCAAGGGCCAGTCCGATTCCCCGCAGGGGATAGGTACCCTGATCGATGGTTTTCCTGCGTTTTTTTACAGCGGCATAGGCTGAGTATTTCCGGATGAAGTCCGACAGACCGGTAACCTCCTCCAACACCGCGAGCGCCGAGGCCGGCCCCTCCTTCCGTCCCGCTTGCGCCAGGTTCTCCCTCTTCCAGTTGAACGGATCCAGCTGGGCGATCTCCTCCAGCCGGGAGCTGTGCAGTTCCGCCGCAAAAAACGCCTGGGATAAACCTGAGGCTCGAAACGGACCGATCGGTGGAAAATCGGTCGCCACAGTTCGCCCGGTCACCTCCAGGTTCGGGATCTTGTAGGCTCCCCAGGCGCAGTGGACGGCCCGATGCAGGGCTTCACTGTTTTTTGGGGCGTAGCAGCCTCCGTCCATGAGGATCTGCACCCGCACCGCCATCGTACCACCATCCTGATCCAGGGCGGTTTGATGGCGGATCTGAAACTGCGGACCCTTGGGAGAACAATGCAGATCCTCATCTCGGTCGTACACCAGAACCACGGGTTTCTTCGCAGTGTAGGCGAGCAAACCCGCCTGGGCGGCAACCAGAAACGAGGACAGCAGTTTGCCCTCCGTGCTGTTTCCGATCGGCACCGCCACCACCCTGACCTTTCGGGGCGGCAGATTCAGACAGCCAGCGATCGCCAACTGCAGGCCGAAGGGATCCTGGGTAGCGGCATGAACGGTGAGGGACTTCCCGTCCCAGTCGGCCACTGCCCCCAGCGTGTCGGGATAGTAATGTTCCTGCCGGGCGGTGCGATACTCCCCCTCCACGATCTGCTCGGCCAAACTGAAGGCCAGATCCACGTCCCCGTGAGCTAGGTTGATGATCTGAGCCTCCCGATACGGTCCCGACAGGTCTTTGTACTCGACGGGGGGTTGCTCCTCATAGGACAGCTCGACCGCAGAGGATAACCGCCCCAACACCTCCGCATTGGGTCCGCAGAACAGAAGCAGAGGCTCTCCCAGGTAGCGGACCTTGGATTTCACGAGGATGGGCAAAGAGTACCCGGCATAGGAAAGAACGCTCGTACCGGGGATATCCTGCTGGCCGACGCAGAAGTATCCCCGAGGCAGAATCGGAACACCGATGGCGGTGACAGTTCCTTTACGAAAGGGGGCGCGGAACACCGCAGCCCGGAGAGATCGTTTTGGAGCAATGTCGCTAATGAAGGGTTGCATCATGGCCTGACCCGTCATTCTACTTTCACCCGCACGACGTGGCAATAGCAAGGTGAAAGCAGGCAGGAGCGGCGGGTTAATGCTTCTTGTAGAAGCGGGCGCCCAGTTCCTTTATCGCGGTAATGACCCGCTCGACCTGTTCATCTTCCAGATCGGGATAGATCGGCAGGCTTATTGTCTCCAGGTAGCAGCGCAGAGCTGACGGAAAATCCCGCTCCTTGAGATCGTAGGTGTCGCGGTAGTAGGGCATGATGTGCAGGGGAATGAAGTGAACCGACACACCGATGCCCCGTTCCATCAGGGCGTCCACGAAACCGTCCCTGTCCACGGTCAGCTTGGAGAGTACCAAACGGATCTGAAACAGATGCCAGGAGTGGGCTGGATCGCCCGCCGGCAGTCTCAGGTAGTCCAGTCCCTGCAAACCCCCGCGATACATCCGGGCGATCCGCTCCCGGGCCAGATAGAACCCTTCGGACTTCCGCAGCTGCACCCGCCCCAGGCTGGCTGCCAGATCCGTGAGATTGTATTTGAATCCCGGCTCCCGCACTTCGTAGTACCAGGAGGCAGCCCTGGAGGTATACCGGTTCCACACGTCCCGGTCGATCCCGTGCAGCCGCATCATGCTCATGCGGCGGGCCAGCTCCCCGTCACGGGTCACCACCATGCCCCCCTCCCCGGTTGTAATCGGCTTGGTGGCGTAGAAGGAGTACACCCCCATGGCACCGACGGTTCCGGGTGCCTTCTCCTGGCCTTCACGGGGAAGACAGTGGGCCGCATCCTCGATGACCGTGGCTCCGTGAGCCGCCGCCAGGTCCAGGATCGTGTCCATACGGCAGGGAAGACCTCCAACATGCACGGGGATCACGGCAGCGATCGAAGGATCGTCGGCAAAGGCCTTCTCCAGACCCTCAGGACTGATATTGCAGATGTCCTCCTCGATATCTACGAACAGAGGATCGGCGCCCAGGTAGCGGATCACTTCCGCGGTGGCGGCAAACGTATAGGGGGTGGTGGCCACCCTGCTTTTCTCCCGAACACCGGCGGCCTCCAAACAGAGGTGAAGCCCCGCGGTGGCCGAGTTGACCGCCAGGGCGTGCTCCACTCCTGCCCGGAGCGCAAACTCCCGTTCGAACTGCAGCGTCACCTCTCCGGTAGTCAGCCACCCGCCGCGCAGGACCGAAAGGACCGCCTCCTCCTCTTCCCGATCGATGGAGGGTCTATAGAAGGGGATGAAATCGGGGACGAAATCAGTGGGCCGGTTCATCTTCGGGCACCAGGAGGGTGGGAACGATCTCTTTGAGGGTCTGTCGGAGCGCGTTCCGGTTGCGGTAAACCTGCGCCTTCCGGTCGTTATAAAAGCAGATCGGCCGCAGCCGATCGATGACCCCCTCCAACTGCCCGTTCAGAGCGTAGTGGCGGTCGAGCTTGAGGATCTTCGGGTATTCCGTGGATTTTGCCCGATCCCCGTTGCTCCACAGGCTCTCCACCAGCTTTTCGCCGGGGCGAAGGCCGGTGTAGACGATCGGGATCTCCTCCCGGGGTTCGTAGCCGTAGAAACGCACCATCTGCTCGGCCATTTCTTTGATCGATACCGGTTCCCCCATATCGAGCAGATACAGGCCCCGCGGCTCTCCGACCCCGCCGGCTTGAAGCACCAGACTCGAGGCCTCCGGGATCGTCATAAAGAAACGCCTGCTCTCCGGATCTGTGACCGTAACCGGTCCGCCCTTGAGGATCTGGCTGCGGAACAGGGGCAGGATACTTCCCCGGGAACCGAGAACGTTGCCGAAGCGCACGACCAGAAACACTTTGCCGGGACTGTCCTGCCGCAGCACCAGCTCTTCGGCGATCAGCTTGGAAGCCCCGTATACGCTGTTTGGATCTACCGCTTTGTCCGTGGAAACCAGGAGGAAGCGTTCGACCTCCGCGGCCAGGGCCGCGTCGACTATATTCTTCGTCCCGAATACGTTATTTTTTACAGCCTCCACGGGATTGGCCTCGAGCATTGGAACGTGCTTGTGAGCGGCTGTGTGAAACACCACATCCGCCCGGGTCCGTTCAACGATGTAGCGCATGAAGTCCCGATCCTGAAGCTCTCCCAGGATCGGCACAATCGTGGCCCGCTCTCCGACACCCTCCTCCTGGAGAAGACGCAGCTCCCGTTCGATCTCATAGATGCTGTTCTCGCCGTGTCCGAACAAAAACAACCGCTCCGCCCCGCCGGACAGCAGCTGCCTGCTGAGCTCGGCACCGATGCTGCCCCCCGCCCCGGTCACCAGAACTCGTCTGCCCCGTAGATAGGCCAGGCTCTTTTTCAAATTGACCTGGACCGGATCTCGGGTAAGAAGATCCTCCGGATTGATCTGGCGGGCCTGGATCAGGTGTGCTTCCCCGTCGAAGATCTGGGAGATCCGGGGTACGAAGCGGATGCGCACAAATCCGGCCTGGACCAGAAGCCGGAAGATACGCTTCAACTGCTCCCTACTGGCCCCGGGGATGGCGATGATCGCCTCGTCGGCGGGAGTTGTCTTGAGCAGTTCGACAACCTCCTCTATCGGACCGAGAACCGGGGTGGAATGAATGCGGGATCCGATCTTCTGCGGATCGTCGTCCAGGAAAGCAACAACCCTGCCGAAAATCCCCTTTTTGCGGATCTCCCGGGCCAGGGTGATCCCGGTGATGCCCGCCCCGATGATATATATTCTGTTGTCGGATCTGCGCGGAGTCATAGCTCTACTAGATTCTCGGAATATTATAAGGAGTCGCTTAACGGGTTATGATCCTGGTGGATTTCCAGGGACGGCTTGAAATGGATGTTTCGGCGGCTCAGCTGGAAGTTGGCTGATCCAATGCCTTTTCCAGAGAGTCGAAGCCGAAATCGATCAGGAAGGAGTCCTCGTACAGCTCCAGGCGAATCCGTGCCCGCCCCTTGCGGCGATCGACCTTGACCACCCGGCCTTCCATCCCCTTCAAAGGCCCGGAGATCACTCGGATCCGATTGTCCTGATCGAAGAACACCCTGGACCTCTGAACGACCTCGCCGTAGGAGAGAAAGTGGAGAAGGATCTGCCGATCTCGAGCGCTGAGCGGTTCGATATGCTGATTGTCCTTGAGATAGCGCAGAAATCCGGGGATCCTCCTCAGCGCCCCGTACAGCGTCGCTGAGACTGATTCAGCCTGCAGGAAGAGATAACCCGGGAAGATAGAAGCCACCGAGTTCTTCCACTCGCCCCGGCGACGGATGCGCAGGGCTCTCCTGGGCCAAAACAGCTGTTCCGCCGGAGCCTGGAGAACCTTGTCGGCTTGTCTGATGTACTGCTGTTCTTTTCCGGTCCGCACCTGGATTACAAAAAGAGCCATATTTGATATGCACTACCGTACCATGTCGACTTCTCGCCTTTCAATGCGTTTGCACCGATAATGAGGTAAACAGCAATCCTGCGGAGCCGCCGATGAAACTCAAAGCACTCGTACTACAGTTCCTGATCCTTTCCTCCGTCACCGGTTTCGGCCAGACCTTCATGATCGTGGCCAACGAGATTCGGGACGGGGAAGAGCTCAGCCGCCCCTTCGCCAGCCAGGAAGGGATGATCGAGGGGATGTTCGACTCCGGCTACGTGAACTTCGATACCGGATTGTACGCACCCGCGGTGGACTGGAAGGCGATGGATTTTCGGGAACCTCTGGCCATCGCCCGACAGGGCCTGGCTCAATACCTGCTGGCCGCAGAAGTACGGTCGTCCACCGAACCCCGGGAGCCGACCACAGTACAGCGGGATGGCGGGGAGAGTAATGTGCAGGGGCTGCTGAAAATCGAAACGTCTGTGCTTTACTATCTTTTCGACGTCAGAAACTCAAGCCCCCTCGGCAGGGGGGAGATGTTTTTCGACAATGAAAGCCCTGAAACCCTGGAGCTCACCTATACCCAGTTCCTCCACTCCGTGGGTCGGGATATCGCGCAACGGGGTATCGAGCTGATGAGAAACAACGCGGTAAACCGTTAAACCGCTTCGTTTTCCCTCAGTTTACATCCCCATTTCGCTTTTCTGTTTTTCCTGCTATACTGTTCATTCAGGGGTTGAAACAGCCGATGTAAGAGAAGAGGGTATATCTCTTACCATGCGAAGATGTAGACGAGTTCTTCCTTTCATCATTCTGTGTCTCTGCACCCTTGGAGCCTACGGTCAGCAAAGCTGGCAGGGAAGCGCGGCCGTGGCACGGAGCGGTGAATTCGCCACCCAAGGAATGGTTGCCGCTTCCAACGCCTTTCCGGAAAATACAACAATCCTTGTTCAAAATGCCCAGACTGGACAGAGCGTCCAGGTAACCGTGACTCGGCGAATCCAGGGCGCCTCCAATGTCTTTCTGCTGCTCTGCGAAGAAGCGGGAAAACAGATCGGGCTTACGGGGTCCCAGGTTATCCGTGTTCAGGCTAGAGTGATCGATACTTTGAGCGCGGATATCAGTGAATCTCTCAGGGAAGAGCCTTACAGCCAGGACCCGGATATCAATCCCTCTCTCAGCGCCGCTTCGGTAGAAGGCTCTTCTACCGAAGCGGCGCAGGAGCAGCCCGCGGCGGTCGTCCAGGCCGGCCCGGTTGAACCTGAGCCGCCCGCTGAGGCGGCGCAGGAGCAGCCCGTCCAGATGGAAGAACAGCCGGAGCCTTCCATCCAGGTGGAGGAGGAACAGCCCGCCGCAGTTGTCCAGACAGCCTCGGAAACACCTGCTGCAGCGGAACCTACCCCGGAGGAAAAACGGCTCCAGGAAGTTGCGGACCGGATTCCGCAGAAGCAACTGTACATGCCTCCCAGGCAGCAGGAGATCTACGCCCTGGCACCTGAACCGGGCTCGGTGGAAGAACCGGATCAGGAAATCGCAGCCGCAGAGCCGAGCGCCGAAGAGGCGGCTGAAGTCGAGGAAGAGCCGCCAGCCGAAGTGATAGTTGAGCAGCCCCCGGAAGAGGCGCCCGAACTCGAGGAGCCTGAAGAGGCGATCGAAGTCGTGGAGGAGCAACCGCCCCGGGTGAGCATGCTCGGCCCCGAGGTCGAGGAGGAGCCGCTGGAGGTCACCCTACCCGGTCCGGAAGCGACCGAACCGGAAAAACCGAGCCCGGAGGGAACCCGACTGCCCGCTCCGGAGGAACAGCCCCCCCTGGCTGTGGCACCGGAAGAACCGCCCACCGCCGGGTTCGAGGAAGCCGCGGCTGCGGAGCAGGTAGCAGAGGCCACCGTGACGGAGGAGCAGCCGATCGAAGAAGCGGCAGCCCCCCGAGAGGAAGAAGAGTCCGAAGCGGTCAAGCCGGTTGCCGAGGATCAGCCGCCAGCAGCGCAGGTCGCTTCAGCTGCAGCAGCTGCGGAAGAACAGACGCTGCTGTCGCAGCTGCTGCCCTCCCGGACCTACTTCGTGCAGCTTGGCGCTTATTCCACCAGGGTCTCCGCGGAGAATCTAGCCGGGGATCTGACGAAGAGCTACTCGGTCACGATCCTGCCGGCCGACTCGGGGGGCAGGCGTTTCTACAAGGTGCTCGTCGGACCGCTGAACGTGGATGAGAGCGGCACCCTCCTGTACCAGTTCCGATCCCTCGGTTTCAAAGATGCCTTCATCCGATACGTCGAGTAGGCCAGACCCGGAACAGGCAAAAAAGGAAATCGACGAACTCTGCGAGCAGCTCAATCGCTATCAGTACGAGTACTACGTTCTCGCCCGCCCCAGCATATCCGACAGAGAGTACGACCGGCTTCTCGACCGCCTGCTCGAGCTGGAGCGGATTTTCCCGCAGGCCCGGCGGGCTGATTCGCCCACCCAGAGAGTCGGCTCGGACCTGACCCACGAGCTTCCCGAGGTCCGCCACACAATTACAGTTCTGAGCCTGGACAAGGCCTATACGGCGGAGGATCTGCAGGCCTGGATCGCCAAGACCGGCAGGAACGCCGGGCAGGCCCTTACCTACGTCGTGGAAGAGAAAATCGACGGTGCCTCGATCGTGCTGTACTATCAGGACGGCCTGCTGGTCAGAGCCGTCACCCGCGGGAACGGCACCGTCGGAAACGACATCACGGCAAACGTAAGGACTATAGGTGCGGTGCCGCTGCGCCTCACCCGGCCGGAAAACCTGGCGGTGCGGGGGGAGATCTTCCTGCCCCGGAGCCTGTTCGAGCGCATCAACGCCGAGCAGGAGACTCCCTACGCCAATCCCCGCAACCTGGCCGCCGGCACGCTGCGCCGGGTGAAGAGCGCGGATGTAGCGGCCGTTCCCCTGGATATTTTCGTCTATGAGGGGCATTTCCCCTCCCCTCCCCGGACGCACGTGGAGGTTCTGGAACTGCTGGAAGAGCTGGGATTCAAGCTTAATCCGGACACGGCCTTCTTTTCCGAGCATGATGATCTGGAGGGGGTCGGCAAACGACACCCCACCTGGAACGCGGGGAAATCCGCCGATATCCCCCATTACCTGGAGCAGGCCCGGGGCAGGCGCCGGGAGCGGGACTACGAAATAGACGGACTGGTCATCAAGGTGAACGAACTTGCCGCCCGGGAATCTCTCGGCTTTACCGGCCATCATCCCCGGTGGGCAATCGCCTTCAAATTCGAAGCCCCGGAAGCGGAATCGGTTGTGGAAAATATCGAGGTTCAGGTCGGCCGGACCGGCCGCATCACCCCGGTGGCCCGTATCAAACCCGTGCTCCTCTCCGGATCCACGATTTCCAACGCCACCCTGCACAATCAGGACTACGTGGATCTTCTCGAGCTGGCCATCGGGGACCGGGTCAGCGTCTCCAAACGGGGCGACGTGATCCCAGCGGTAGAGCGGGTGGTGGAGAAAAACGACCTGGGCAACAGCACCTGGAAGATGCCCAGAAGCTGCCCTTCCTGCGGCAGCGAATTGACCCGCCAGGGGGCGCATCAGTTCTGCCCGAATCCTAGCTGCCCCGACCAGGTTCGCGGCCGCATCCGTTTCTTCGTTGGCAGGAATCAGATGGATATCGACAACCTGGGGCCGGAAACCCTCGGCGTTCTCATAGACCGCGGCCTGGTGCGGGATGTGCAGGACCTCTACGCCTTCGATCCCCGGGAGCTGCTGGAGCTTCCCGGTTTCGGGGAGAAGAAAGTCCGGCTGATCCGGGAGGGACTGGAGAAGAGCAAGGAGCGGAGCTATCGAAACGTCCTGGTCTCCCTGGGGATTCCAGATATAGGACAGAAGGCGGTGGAGCTGCTGGTCGAAGGGGGGTTCAGGGACATCGACTCACTGCTCAGGGCAGCGGACCAGGGCGATCCAACCGCATTCACTGCCATCCACGGAATCGGGGAAAAAATCGCCAATACCCTGATCGAGGAGCTCAACCGCCCGGCGATGCGCCGGAGGATCGAAGCCCTGAAGAAAGCAGGACTGCGCTTCAGCCAGCAGGCCCCGGCTCAGGGGCAGCCTCTTCCTCAGAGCTTCGGCGAACAGGCCTGGTGCGTCACCGGAAGCTTCGAGCACTTCAAGCCCAGAGAGCTGGCCATGGAGGAGGTCAAGCGGCGGGGCGGTCGGGTCACCTCCGGGGTAACCTCCAAGACCACCCACCTGCTGGCCGGACCCGGAGCCGGCAGCAAACTCGACAAAGCCCGGGAGCTGGGCGTACAGATCGTGGATGAGGCGGAATTCTTGAAAATGCTCGATTCCTGATCTAATCCGCCCGGAACAGCCCCGACCCTGAAAAATTATCATTGACGCCTCTGTTGCTTCGGATTACAGTACTAGGAAATCAATCAATGCATGAAGGAGGTGGAAATCCATGAAAAAAGTGTTTCTGCTACTGTTTGCCATTCTCATGGTTGTAGCCCTTCTGGGCTGCAAGAAGGAAGAGAAGGCAGCGGTGCCGGAGGGGCCGAAGTACAAGATCGGGATCGTCTTCGACGTGGGCGGACGGGGGGATCAGTCCTTCAACGACTCCGCCTACAACGGCATGAAGATGCTCGCGGAGGAGTACAACGGCTACATCAAGGACGATCCGGATCAGGTCGACTTCGGAAAAGAGATCGAACTGAAGTACCTGGAGCCCCAGACCGGGGGCCAGGACCGGGAGCAGCTGCTGCGGGCTCTTGCCGAAGAGGAATACGATCTGTTGATCGGGGTCGGGTTCCTGTTCACAGACTCCATAACCAAGGTAGCTGCGGATTTTACGGACCAGCATTTCGGCATCATCGACGGCTTCGTCCCGGATCTGAACGAAGACAGCAACATCACCTGCCTGTCCTTCGCCGAGCACGAGGGTTCCTTCCTGGTGGGCGCCATTGCCGCTCTGGTCGACGACACGGGCAAGGTCGGCTTCATCGGCGGGATGGATATCCCCCTGATCCACAAGTTCCACGGCGGATTTTTTGCCGGTGCAATGTATGCGAAGGAAGCGTTGCGAAAGCCCGGTGCCCTGCTGGGTCAGTACTGCGGCAAGGATCCCACGGCGTTCAACGATCCGAAAACAGCGGAAAGCATCGCCGTCAATTTCTACAACCAGGGCGCCTCGATCATCTATCACGCCGCCGGCGGTTCAGGGGCCGGCCTGTTCAAGGCGGCCAAGGATCTGGATGAATGGGCGATCGGCGTGGATTCCGACCAGGGTCTGATCTACGCCTCCAGTGACAATCCGGAGGAGCAGGCCATGGCCGAGCACATCCTGACCTCCATGCTCAAGCGGGTGGACAACGCCATTTACCTGACCGGGAAGGAACTGATCGACACGGGCAACGTGGCCGGCGGCTACGACGAGTTCGGACTGGCCGACGACGGGGTCGGCTACGCACTCAACCAGTACAACCAGGAAACACTGGCACCGTATACGGCCCAGGTGGACGAAATCAAGGAGAAGATCATCAGAGGTGAGATCACCGTGCCCGATGACGATGCCAAAGTAGAGGCGTGGGCGGCGGAGGCCTTTTAAGGCCGATTAGCTGAACCAACGGGACGGACCGCACCTTCGGGCCGTCCCGTTTTTTAATCTTTTTTTAGAACCATGGGAGCTTAAGAATGTCTGACACTCTGCTCGCGATGGAAGGAATCACGAAGGTCTTCCCCGGTGTCCTGGCCAATGACGAGGTCAGCTTCGATCTTCAGCCCGGGGAAGTTCACGCCCTTGTGGGGGAAAACGGGGCGGGCAAGACCACCCTGATGAAGATCCTCTACGGGCTGCAGAAGCCCGATTCGGGGACGATCTATCTGCGTGGCCAGGCCACGAGCATCCGCAATCCCCGGGACGCGATTGCCCAGGGGATCGGCATGGTCCACCAGCACTTCATGCTGGTTCCTCCTTTCTCGATCCTGGAGAACATCGTTCTGGGGGAAGAGACCCATACCGCCGGCATACTGCGGATGGAAGAGCCTACAGAAAAAATCGAACGGATCATGAGAGAAAATGGCCTGCCCGTGGATCTTTCCGTTACCGTGGCGGAACTGCCCGTGGGACTGCAGCAGCGCGTGGAAATCCTGAAGATCCTCTACCGGGGTGCGGAGATCCTGGTCTTCGACGAACCTACCGCCGTGCTGACGCCGGGAGAGGTCGACGATCTGTTCGAGACCTTCCGCATGATGAAGGATCAGGGCAAGGGGATCGTGTTCATCACCCACAAGCTCGACGAGGTTCTGGCCGTCGCCGACAGGATCACCGTGATCCGGCGGGGCAAGGTCATCGAAACATTGCCGCGCAAGGGAGCTACCAAAGCCAAAATCGCAGAGCTGATGGTCGGAAAGCCCGTTCTCCTGGAGGTGAAAAAGGAGACCGTCGAAGCGGGAGCCACGATATTGGAGGTTCGCAATCTCCGGCAGACCGGAGAGCGGGGAACCGCCGTACTGGCGGGAGTAGGTCTCTCGGTCAAAGCCGGTGAAATCTACGGAATCGCAGGGGTGGAGGGCAACGGACAGACCGAACTTGTGAAGGCCGTCACCGAGCCGGTAAAGCTCGATGAGGGCGATGTCCTGCTGCAGGGGCAGAGCATTCTTTCCTGGGACGTGCGAACCCGAAGGGATGCGGGGATCGCCCATATCCCCGAGGACCGCCAACGCTTCGGGCTGCTCCTTCCCTTTTCCCTGGCGGACAACCTGACCCTGGGTCGCCATCACCGCCCGCCCTTCGTCAAAGGATCCCAGTGGATCGATTCTGCGAAGATCCGCGAGTCGGCCAGAAAGACCATCGCAGCTTTCGATATCCGCACGCCATCGGAGACCACCCCGGCCCATGCACTTTCCGGGGGTAACCAGCAGAAAGCCATCGTGGCAAGAGAGATGAGCTTCGAGCCGATCCTGCTGGTAGCCTCCCAGCCGACCCGGGGAGTGGACATCGGCGCCCAGGAGTTCATCTACTCCCAGCTGCTGGAGGCCAGGCAGAACGGGAAAGCGGTGCTGCTGGTCTCCGCAGACCTGGATGAGATCCTGTCGCTGGCGGACCGCATCGGGGTGATGTTCAAAGGCCACATTATCAAGGAACTGGATCGAGCCGAGGCCACCCGCGAGAAGATCGGGCTGTACATGACTGGAGGCGAACAAGATGCTGCGCATTAGATTCGACAAGTTCCGGCTCATGGAGCTGCTGGCTCCCGTACTGGGATTCCTGGCCGCTCTGGTCGTGCTGCTGATCATCACCATGATCGTGGGGGAAACCCCGGGCAACACCATCCGGGCTATCCTCAAGTTCACCGTCTCCAACGCCTACCGCCTGGCCAGCGTTTTCTCCGTAGCCATCCCCCTGTTCCTCTCAGGGCTGGCCGTGGCCATTGCCTTCCGGGCCGGGGTGTTCAACATCGGCGTGGAGGGGCAGTACTTCATCGGCGGACTTGTCGGCGCACTGGCCGGCATTTACCTGCCCCTTCCCAAGGTGATCCACCTGCCCGTAGTTGTGCTTGCCGCGATGGCCGGAGGCGCTCTCTGGGCGGCGATTCCGGCGGTGCTGAAGATCACCAAGGGCATCCACGAGGTCATCTCCACGATCATGTTCAACAACATCGCCCTGGCCCTGGTGAACTTTCTGGTCAACGGCCCGTTGTCGGGGCGGGGTGAACAGAGCCTCGAGCCGCAGACCCGCAGGATCCTGTCCACCGCCCTGTTCGGCAAGCTCAACCACTGGTTCCAGGCGATCGGCCTGAACGTGCCCAACCACGTGTACCTGGACTACACCCTGATCGTGGCCATCATCATGGGCATTCTGGCCTATGTCCTGCTGTTCCGGTTGCGTTTCGGTTTCGAGATTCGCGCGGTGGGCACCTCCATCGACGTCTCCCATTACGCCGGCATCCGGGTAAAGACTGTACAGCTGGGAGTGTTTTTGATCAGCGGGGCCGTGGCCGGTTTGATCGGTATGCAGGAGATCTTCGCTATCCGGGGATACTACACCTTCCAGATCGCCTCAGGGCTGGGTTTCGACGGCATCGCCATCGCCCTGATCGGCCGCAACTCCCCCATCGGGGTGATCTTTTCGGCCATCCTGTTCGCCTTTCTCAAGCAGGCTGGCTACGGGCTTCAGTTGTATACCTCCGTGCCGAATTCGATCATCTACATTATTACCGGTCTGATGATCATATTCATCGTGATCATCAATGAAATCGTGACCCGCTACATTCGGGCGCTGCGCAAGAAGGAGGCTGCCTGAGATGGATTTTTCGATCATCCTAGATTTCCTGTTCAAAGGGTTGGAGATATCCGGACCGATCGCCTTCGCCGCCCTGGGCGCCGTTTTCTGTGAACGCAGCGGCGTCATCAATATCGCCCTTGAAGGCTTCATGGCGGTTACAACCTTCACGATCGTGTGGGGATCTATCGTCTTCCAGAGCATCTGGATGGGACTGCTGGTGGCCATCGTAACCGGTGTCATCATTAGCCTGATCCTTGCGGTGGCCACCATCACCTACCGTGTCAACCAGATCGTCAGTGGGGTGGCCATAAACATCATGGCTGTAGGCATCGGCCGCTTCCTGTCCCAGAACATCTTCAACCAGGAGACCCAGTCACAGCTGAATCCCTACCTGTTTCCGACGGTGTTCGGCATCAACTCCTTCGCCTTCGCGCTCATTCCGATCACGGCGATCTGCTGGTTCGTGCTGTTCAGGACCCGCTTCGGCCTGCGCCTGCGCGCCGTAGGTGAAAATCCGGAGGCGGCGGATACCCTGGGAATCAACGTGTATCTGATGCGCTACTCCGGGGTGATGCTCTCCGGGGTGATGTGC
Source organism: uncultured Spirochaetaceae bacterium (assembly GCA_964588355.1). GTDB lineage: Bacteria > Spirochaetota > Spirochaetia > SZUA-6 > DRHE01 > JAFGQJ01. The sequence goes on from CAZPPB010000005.1 coordinate 39,281, forward strand.
GGCCTGGCCGCGGCTGTGCTCTATCCGGCCAAGTGGATCAACGGCATGACCGGCGGCAGGGGATTCATCGCGCTGGCGGCCATGATCTTCGGGCGCTGGCACCCGGTGGGGGCGGTGCTGGCGGCACTCCTGTTCGGCTACGCCGACACCTTCCGCATCATGTTCGAAACCAAGATTCCCATTCCCAGTCAATTCGTGCAGATGCTGCCCTACGTGCTGGCTATTCTCGTGCTGGTGGGAATGATGGGGAAGGCAAAAGCTCCGGCTGCAGACGGTAAACCCTACGAACCGGGTGAGTGAACCCGGCGGCTTCAGGTCAGCCGCTGAGGCGTCGCAGCTCCTGCTTGGCCCTGGATAGAACCTCGTTGTACCGATCCTCGAGGATCGTCATGTTTTCACGCAGCATCTTCTGGAAGTCCGGATCCATGGCCGGATCTATCTTGACTCGTGCGCCCACCTGCTGGCTCATCGCCTGCTCTTTCTGCCGCAGGATCGGCTGGAATCTCTGCTCCACAGCTTCCACGACCCTCTTGCGCTCCTGCAGGAAATCCCCCAGGAACTGCTCCATCTGGTTCAACAACTTGCCGAGGTGTTTGCTGTCGGCAACCAGAGCGTGGAATCCCTTCCCGGCCTTCTTGCTCTGGAGAAGCGACATCTCATCCAACGGAAGTTTGAGATTGGCCAGCAGGGCCTGCAGAGCTCCCTCTTTGACGTGACGAAGCTGCTTCTTGTCGAAACCCTCGAGCAGTTTTTTTAGATCGACATCCTCCTCCGACAGAAACTTGGAGACTGCCTTCTTCCCCTCCGTGATGAAGGTATTTGCCTCCAGGGCTTCCTTGTTGGCCTCTACATCCTGGGTGCGCTCCAGCGCGATTTCCAAAGCCGATTTGATTTCTGACATGGTTTTTTTCCCGTCTGTTTTCTTTGTTTCTCACAATTTACTCAGGAATGGTGCCCAAAATCAAGGTGGGGAAGCCCAGGCGCGGCCAGCGGCGGGCGGCCAGCAGCACGCGATCTTGCAGTGGAGTTTTCCTCAACCAATAACTTCGCGATCCGTAACGATCCCCTCCAGGATCTCGTCGTGATCCGAAACCGGCACCCGCTCCACCAGCTGCTCTGCGAAGGCCAGACCCACGGCCCAGGACCGGCTGCCAGCCGGGTGAGCCGCCCGTAATCGGTGCAGAAAGCGGTCGTAGAAGCCCTTCCCCCTTCCCAGCCGACGCCCCTCGCTGTCGAAGGCCAGGCCGGGGGTCAGGACGAGCAGCCGTTTTCCCGTAGGCAGGGAGGGATCGACCAGCTTCCAGGCGGGATCCGGCTCGAGGATCCCGAACTGATTGGGAAGCAGGTTTTCTGTGCGTCCGTCGTAGAAATAGAAAGCCAGATCCTCCCCCTCCATGCGGGGGATGGCCACCCTCTTTCCGTCCCGATAAGCCCGGGCCACGATAAAACGGGTGTCCACCTCACCGCCCATGGGGATGTAGATGAACACCCACTGCCCGTCCCTCCACCAGGAGGTCGGAAACAGCCGCTCGGCCAGGGATTGACTCCTGCTCTCGATCTGCGGACCGTCGAGCGCGGCCAGCCGGGCTCTGACTTGCGCTCGCACTGTTCGCTTCCGGGCGACGATATCTGTAGTTGATTCAGCCACTTCGAGACCCCTCCACTCTGTCGATGTTTAAGATTTCTCTATCCTGCAAACCGCTCCTCCAGTCTCAGCCCGTCCCTCCACCGAGCCAGGCGACGATCTGGCCGCAGGTCACCACCGAGTTCAACTCGAGGGATCGGAGGGTCAGCTCCAGATCCGTCTGATAGAACCCGCGTACCGCCGCTTGATGATCACCTTCTCGCCCCGATCCACCGACAGACCTTCGGCAACCTCCACATCCGCAGCGCCCTCCAGAATCGGGGTCGGCCATCAAGCACGTGCCTCGAAGACTTCCACCGCCCGTCTCATCTTGCCGATGATGTCGACCTGGAATGGACAGCGCTCCACGCACACCCCGCACTCGGTGCAATCCGACCCCCTGGCGGTCATGTCTGCGTAACGCTGCCTATTCGTGCTGTCGTGGCCGGGTCCGTGTCCGAAATGCTCCACGTAGTCCAGGCAGCGGATCACCTCCGGGATGAGGATCTCCTGGGGACAGGGAAGACAGTGTTTGCACAGCACGCACTGGCCGCGAAGCCGTTCGGTCAGCTCCTTGTGCAGCGGCGCATAGGTCTTCTCCTGCTCCGATGCCTCTACATAGTCCAGTGCCTGCCGGAACTCCTGCGCATTCCTCGGTCCGGGCACCACAGTGGCAACCGGTTGGGAAAGTACGTAGTGCAGACACTGCACCGGCGAAATGCCGGTCGGACGACCTTCGCTGTGCAGGAGCCGGCCGCCGTAGTAGGGCTTCATAGCCACGACCCCCACCCCGAGTTCTTCTGCGGCCTCCAGGAGCACCTGACTGTCCGTGTCCTCCCGATGCTGGTAGAGATTGACGGGAAACATGAGAACATCGATCAATCCGGATTCCATAGCCTGACGGGCGATATCTGGGTAGTGACTGCTCAATCCGATGAATCCCAACCGGCCCTGACGCCGGTATCCTTCGAGGTTTTCTATGGACTCCTGAGCCCACCCCTGCCAGACATCCTCGGTATCCACCATCGTGAGGACGGCAATCTCCACATAGTTGTTGCCGACCCTCTCGAGAACCAGCTCGAAGCATTCCCGGCAGCGATCGACAGGTTCGTGGGCTACGAATCCCCAGTGAGCGGCCAGGGTCAGGCTATCCCGATGGCGCTGTACAGCAGGGATGATTGCCCGCCAGTGCTCGGCATAGATCCCGGTCGGATCGTTGTAGACCAGATCGACGTATTCGCCTCCGGCCGACACGGCCAGATCGAACACCTCGTCCATATTCCTCTGCACCGCCTCCAAGTGCTCGACCCCCAGCCCGATCACGCCGACCTCCAACCCGGTTGCCCCGAGAACCCGCTTGTCCATGTCCTCAAATCCTCGTTTTCGCCGCCCTTTGTTGCACTGTTGAACTCTACACTATATCCTTGAAGTCGAGAAGCAATATTTGTCTTCGGAGGAAAGCGAGATGAATGACAGGAAACTGCGGGCGGGGATGATCGGAGGAGGAATCGGGGCGTTTATCGGGCCGGTGCACCGCATGGCCCTGGAGCTGGACAACGAGGCCGAGCTTATAGGCGGAGCGTTTTCCCGGGATCCGGAGAAGTCCAGGGCAAGCGCCGCCCGGCTCTATCTCGATCCGAAGCGGGTCTATCACGACTACCGGGTCATGGCGGAGAGGGAAGCGAAATTGTCGGAGGACCGACGGCTCGATTTCGTGGTCATCGTCACCCCCAATTCCTCCCACTTCGAAATCGCCCGCACGTTTCTGGAATCCGGGTTTCACGTGGTCTGTGACAAACCTGTGGCTCTGTCCCTGGAAGAGGCGAAAATCCTGCGAGACACCGCGCGGGACAAACGGCGCCTGTTGATGATCACCCATGCCTACACCGGGTATCCCATGGCGAAGCAGGCGAGACAGATGATCAAAAACGGTGAGTTGGGGGACATCCTGAAAGTCGTCGTCGAATACTTCCAGGGCTGGATACCCTTTCGCCTGCAGGGTGAGGCAAAGGCGGACAAAGCCTGGAAATTCGATCCGAAGGTGTCGGGACCCTCTCTAACGGTGGCAGACATCGGGATCCATGCGGAAAACCTCGCCCACTACGTCACGGGTTTGGAGATCGAAGAGCTGTGCGCAGATACGAACTCCTTTCTGGCCGGCAGAGGGCTGGAGGACGACGCAGCCGTGCTGATCCGCTACCGGGGGGGCGCCAGAGGCATTCTCAGCGTATCCCAGATGCTGGCGGGGGAGCACAACGGATTGACCATCCGGGTCTACGGAAGCAAAAAGAGTCTGTTCTGGAAGCAGGAGCAGCCGGAGATCTTGCTCGTACGGGACATCAACCGATTCGACACGGTCCTTCACAAGGGAGGACCGGATCTGTACCAGGAGGCCGACGCAGCCAAGAGACTGCCCAGCGGTCACCCCGACGGGCTCACCGCCGCCTTCGCCAATCTGTACCGGGCCTTCTTTCAGGCGATCCGGCGGCGGAGCAGCGGTGAAGATGCTCCCCGAGGGGATTACCCGGACATCGCCGACGGGGTAAGGGGCATGGCTTTCGTGGAGACGGTGCTGCAGAGCGCCGCTTCCCAGAGTAAGTGGCTCAAGATGAAGGAGTAGTGACGGTACCATGACTGAGGTACAGCAAGATGGAGCCCGAAGCCCGACCTTCGAGCCCCTCAGATTCGGAGCGATCCTGGACAGGACGATCAGTCACTATATCCGCAACTTCGTGCTGTTCTTCGGCATCATGCTGATCCCGCAGGGGCTGACCTACGCCGCCGGGATCGTTCTCAGCAAGAGCCTGGGGTGGAGCAACCGGCTGGCCACCGTGCTCTACGTCCTCGTGTATATCGTGATCTACCTGCTCAGCCTCGCGGCCGGAACCGGCGCAGCCACCGTGGCCATCAGCAGCCGCTATCTGGACCGGGAGATCTCCGTGGCGGCCGCCTACAGGCAGGGGCTGCGCAGGATCGGTTCGATCATGCGGGCCTGGGTCATTGCCGCCATCCTGATCGGGCTGGTCTTCCTGGGTTTCCTGGCGGGCCTGATTGTTCTGTCCGGTGTTGCCACAGCGGTATTCCCCTATCCTGCCCAGCAGATGGCTTTTCTTATGCTTCCTGCTATTGTTTTCCTGGGCGGCATCCTCCTGGTAGGGAGAATGATCGCATCCTACAGCCTGATCACCCCCGTGAACGTGCTGGAGAACTGCTCAGCCCGCCAGAGCCGCAAGCGGTCGCGGCTGCTGACGAAGGGCGTGCGCTGGGGGATTTTCGGGATCTTTCTCCTCTACCTGATCGTCGTCACGATTGCTTCGTTTGGATTGACGCTGCTCGTCAATCTGGCCATGGGGATCGGCCCGCGCCTGCTGTTCACAGCGGAGCAGAGCTACATCCACTATCTGGTGAGGGCGCCGCTGCAGTTCCTCTTGGCCCCCATCCCGGCGATCCTGGTCGTGCTCATCTTCTACAACCAGCGCATCCGCAAAGAGGGCTATGACCTGGTGCTTCTTGCCGAAGCCCTGGCGGAGACCCGAGATGGCGATTACAATAGAAGGGTGAGCCAGGAATGACCGACCCAGGACGGAGCCCGAACGAAAATCCGCTGCCCAGGCTCGAAGCCATGACCTTCGGCATGATTCTGGACCGGGCGGTCAATCTCTACTTCCGGAACTTCGGGCTTCTGTTCGGAATCATGGCCGTCTCTCAGGTGATCAATCAGATCAACTACGTAATATGGGCCGGGACGATGCAAGGCACGGTGTATGTACCCGCGTTCGTGTACACGCCCGTGTACTATCTGGTCAATCTGCTGACCATGGCGGTCGGCACCGGAGCGGTGACCATCGCGATCAGCAGCCGATATCTGGGCAGGGAAATCACGATCCTCCAGTCCTACCGAATCGCTCTACGCAAGCTGTGGACTCTTCTGGGAGCCCGGATCGTGGCGGGTCTGCTGGTGGGGTTGGGTTTTATGCTTCTGGTTATCCCCGGAATTCTTCTGGCCGTGGCCTTCAGCCTGATCACGCCGGTCGTCATGCTGGAGGACGCTTCGGCGGGAACGAGCCGGGAACGCTCCCGGGAGCTCACAGCGGGATTCCGCTGGCAGATCTTCGCCCTGTTTCTGATTTACTATATAGTCTATTGGCTGATAACCTTGGTGTTCGGCAGCCTGCTTGTGGCGCTTACCGGATTAATCCTGCCGGCCTTCCTTGGCGCGCCTTCCGTCGCCAGGCTGCTCCTTGCACCGCTGCTGATTCTGATGACCCCGATTTGGGCGCTGTTCACGGTCCTGATCTACTACAATCAGCGCATCAAGAAAGAGGGTTTCGACCTGGCCGTGCTGGCCGAAGCCCTGGTCCGCGAATGAACGGATCGGCTATGCCCACGGCCCAGGAGATCATCCGTTTCACCGATGAGGTACTGCGGCGTCCGGAGTTCAACCCTGCCGCCAGGCCGGCGCAGCGGCGGCTGAACTTCCTTGAGCGCTTCCTGGACTGGCTGGCTTCCCGGGGGCCGGTGCGGATCGGGCCGACCGGCCTGATCGTTCTGAAGACGCTTTTCATCCTGCTGCTGGTGATTCTGGTCGCCTACCTGGTGCGGCTGCTGCTTTCCGGATCGGTGCGTTGGGCCGCCCCCGCAGGCCGGCTTCGGAGCAGCCGGGATGCCGGTCCGGAGGTGACGGCTGTCCGGGGCGGCTTGAGCGGCTCCCTGGAGGACGCGCAGTTCGTCTTGAAACGGGGAGACCTGCGCACCGCCGTAAGGATCCTCTATCGGAATTTGATCGAAAGGCTCAGCCAAGGCGGTTTCCTCAAGGCTGCGCTATGGAAAACGAGCCTCGCCTATCTACGGGAATGCCCCCGGAGTGCGGAACAGTTCACCATGCTCGAGGAAACCGTACAGGCCTACAACGCCATCGTGTACGGCCACCTCTCCTACGACGACCGGGTGATCGAGCGGCTGCTGACCAGTCTGCGCGATCAGGGTGGGCAGAGATGAATCGCACCGCCAAGCAGAACCTGGCGGTTGCCGGACTCTCCCTCGGCGTCTTTGTCCTGGTGATCCTGCTGCTGAGCACCGCGCAGGACGGTCCCCAGTCCTCCTACCAGGAGAAAACCTCGAGCTTTTTCACAGACTCCAGCGGGACCAAGGCGATATACCTCGTACTGCAGCAGTTCCTGCCTTCGGCGAAGAGGTGGATGAAACCGCTTCACCTCCTTCCGCCCCCGGAAGGCGGCAATGCGACGAGCCTGCTGATCATCGGACCCACCGACCCGCTCGACGTCGCGGAGGCGGAGGCTCTCGACCGTTGGATCGTCCAGGGCGGGCAGCTGATCCTGGCCCTGCAGCGGCCCTGGCATATCCTGGAGCAGGCGGCGGAGCAGAGCCCGGAGCCGGAACCGTTCCTGCTGCGGCATGGTTTCTCCTTCACCTCGGCAGAAGATGTGGTGAGCAGGTTCAAAGAGTATGAGAATCCGATCGGCCCGCTGCTGCTGGGAGGCAGCGCGCTGCGGGCCGGTGAGTTTACCGAGCTTTTCAGCGACCAGCTGTACATCAAAGGAGCTGCGAAGCAGCTTGGGTCCGGCAGGATCGTGGTGATCGCCGATCGGCAGGCCTGGTCCAACGATCGGCTGGCTGAAAGCCGGAATTCGGTCTGGCTGGTCTCCACCGTGTTCTCCTGGAGCAACGGCCGGCTGCTGATCGACGAGTACCATCACGGCTTTCAGAGCAGCAGGGGCCCGGTCTCCCTGATCCTCTCCTTCATCACCTCGTCTTGGGGACTGGTCTTTGTGCAGTTGGCGGCGGCGGGTCTCCTGCTGGTCTGGCTGCGGGGCAGACGTTTCGGCCCGGTGATCGACCTTCCCGCCGAGAGAAGACAGGATCCTCTCAGCAGAGTCGAGTCTCTGGCCACCCTGCTGACCACGGCCAAGGCTACCTCCTTCGCCCTGCAATCGGTCCATCAGCTGCTTCTGCACCGCCTGTGGCAGCTGCGCTTCGGAACTCTGTCCGTGCGCCCGCACACAAAAGCGGAGAGGGGAATCGGCAAAAACGTATTTTCTGCGGACTATCGTTCCCTGCTCCGAGACCAGGAGCAGGGCAACGCCCCGAGTGAGGAGGAACTGTTGCGGGCGGCTCGGGAGGCCGGAAAAATAATACAGGAGTACAAAAGTGGACGATAAGAGTCTTCAGAAAGCCCTGGCGGTTTCTACAGCGATCCGCGAGGAACTGGGCCGCATCATCATCGGCCAGGAGCCGGTGGTGGAGGAACTGCTCACCGCATTTGTAGCAGGCGGCCATGTTCTCTTTGAAGGGGTGCCCGGCCTGGCCAAGACTCTGGCGGTGCGCTGTCTGGCCGCCAGCCTGGATCTTTCCTATTCCCGCATCCAGTTCACCCCCGATCTGATGCCGGTGGATATTACGGGAGTGAACATATACGACAGCGGGAAAATGGAGTTCATCTTCCGCCGGGGCCCGATCTTCGCCGACATCATCCTGGCCGATGAGATCAATCGGGCACCGGCCAAGACGCAGTCGGCCCTTCTGGAAGCGATGCAGGAGCGGCAGGTTACGGTTGACGGCAAGAACCACCCCCTGTCGCAGCTTTTCATGGTGGCCGCCACCCAGAATCCGATCGAATACGAAGGGACCTATCCCCTTCCGGAAGCTCAGCTCGATCGTTTTATCATGAAAATACTGATCCACTACCCCGATGCCGGGGAGGAGCTGCGTATGCTGGAAACCATGAACGGCATCGGCGCCCGCGCCTACGATGCCCACCGCCTCATCAAGAAGCGGGCCTCCGCCGCCCAGATCCGCACCCTGCGCCTGGGAGTTCACGAAATCGAAACAGACCAGAATATCCTGAGCTACATCATCGCCATCGTGCAGGCGACCCGGTCCTTTCCCAGCCTGAGCCTGGGAGCCAGTCCGAGAGCCGCGGTGATGATCCTGCATGCCGCCAAGGCGCTCGCCCTGCTGAGAGGCAGCCCCTACGTGCGGCCGGATGAGGTCCAGTCCGTCGTCCGCCCCGCCCTGAGACATAGGGTATTACTGACCCCGGAGGCGCAGATCGAGGGGTTGAGCGCCGACGACTGCCTGGAAACCCTTCTCAAGCAGGTGCCCGTACCGAATTAGTCATGCTTCCCGCCAGACGCCTGATCATCCTGGTCGCCGCCACCTCTCCGTTGTGGTTTGTCGCCGCGGTCGTTCCGGCAACCTGGGTGATCCCGACGGGCTGTCTGCTGGTACTGGCCGGTTTGAGCGTGTGGAACTATCTGCACACCCCGGAGGCGGACCGGCTGGCGGCGCAACGGACCCTTCCGGCGCGGCTTTCCCTGGACTCCGAATACACTGTCCGCCTGAGTGTGGAGAATCGATCCCGACAGAGGATCCTTCTGGAGATGCGAGACGAGGTTCCGGAGTGTCTGGTTGCCGACACCCTGCCGGCGGACTGCCTGGTCGAACCCGGCGCCACCGTGGATATTCCCTACCGGGTGCGCGTAGTGAAGAGGGGCATCGCCGAGTTTCCCAAAATTCACTGCCGCGTGCAGGCCGGCCCCGCTCTGGTGCACCGGCAGTTTTCCCTGGATGTGTCTTCCCGCTCCAAGGTTTACCCCAGATTCCTGGGCGTGGATCGGTACGATCTGCTCGCCCTGATCGATCAGCGGGAGGAGGCGCTCAGGACCTCGCGAAAGGTAAGGGAGCGCGGCTCGGATTTCGAGAGCCTGCGTCCCTACAACACCGGGGACGATCTTCGGCAGGTCGACTGGAAGGTTTCGGCAAAGAGGGGAACCCTGATCAGCCGCAATTACCAAATCGAAAAAGGCCAGCAGCTGACGATCCTCATCGACGGGGGACGTTTCATGGTGGAGGAAATCGGAGGCCGTCCCCGTTTCGAGCACGCCCTGAACGCTGCGGCCATGCTCAGCTACGTCGCGCAGAAGCGCGGCGACGCGGTATCCGTGGCCTGCTTTTCCAACCGGATCGAGGCCTATATGCCGACCACCAAGGGACAGCTGATCATGCCCCGTGTCCTGGAAACCCTGTTCGAGGTCCGGCCGAGAAACGTGGAATCCGACTACTGGCACGTTTTCGCCCAGGTCCTTGCCCGTCTGCAGAGGCGCAGTCTGATCATTTTGTTGAGCGAGGTATTGGACCGGGCCGGAAGCAGCGGCCTGATCAACAACCTGGTGCGGGCCACCCGCAAACACCTGATTCTCTGCGTCGTCATGGTGGAAGCCGAGCTGTACAGCGCGGCCGATGCGCTGCCTTACGATCTGCCCTCAACCTACCGCAAGGCCGCCGCCAGTCACGTGACCCTGGAACGCCAACTAGCGCTGGCGGACATGCGCAGCCGGGGAATCATGGTGCTGGAGACCTCTCCGCAAGCCTTCAGCATTCAATTGGTTCGAAAGTACCTGGAAATCAGAAGGACGGGTCTGCTGTAGTATGGAGGAAGTACTAAAAATCGCCACCCCGGACAACGTTGAGCTGGAGTTCGACCTGGCCGGCGCGGGCTCGCGTTTCCTGGCTCTGTTCATCGATACCCTGGTGTGGTCGGGAATTATGATCGTCCTGGTGGTGGGTTTCACCGTAACCAGCGGACAGGCCCTGTCGAGATCCCTGTCCGGCCTGGAAGCCTGGCAGACCGCCGTGTTCATCTTTATTTTCTTTCTGACCCGGTGGGGCTACTACATCTTCTTCGAATCGATGCTCAGAGGCCAGACCCCCGGCAAGAGAGCGATCGGACTGCGGGTGATCCGGGAAAACGGGCTGCCCCCCTCCACGAGCCAGATCCTGATCCGCAACCTCCTGCGCATCGCCGACATGCTCCCTCCGCCAATCTATCTGGTGGGTGCGCTCAGCGTACTGCTGAGCAAGAGGGGACAGCGGCTGGGAGATATGGCGGCGGGGACCCTGGTGATCAGAGAACGCTTCGGCACCGGGAGCCGCACCAGGGACAGCCGCGACTACGGAGCCGGCTGGATCGCCAGACTGGAGAGGGGACACTCCCAGTTTGCTCTGGTGCTGCCGAAGGGCACGATCACCATTCGCCAGGTTGCCCTGATCGACGCCTACCACAACCGCAAAGAAAGCCTGAGCCAGGAGCAGAGGAACAGGCTGGCCTGGGAGATCAGCAAACCCCTCTTCCTCCTGTTCGACCAGCAGCCGGAGGACCTGGAAAACGATCCGGATCGCCTCCGGGTCTGCGAATCGCTCATGGATGAGATATTGACCCGGGTGCGGCAGAGCGCCGGTGGGGAAGCAGACCGCGGGAAGATCGACGAGGATGCGCAGAGCAAGTCCCGCACCTGGAGCTCCTTTGGCGCCAGAGTCGAAAAACTTCTGCGCAGCGGCAAGAGAGGACTGAGAAAACTGACTGGCCCGGACATGAAGGGTCTCCTGGTCGACTACCGCCGTGTTTCCACTGATCTGGCCCGGGCTCAATCCATGGGTGCGGACCGCAACACGATCACAAAACTCAACCGGATGGCTATCGGCGGCCACAATCTGCTCTACGGTTACGTGAAAACCAGGATGGCGGTGTCCGGCCGACGCTGGTTCGGCCTGTTTGCCCGAGAAGTTCGGGAAAACTACCGCGTCGTACTGCTGTCGGCCTCTATCTTCTTCGCCGCCGCCCTTGTCAGTTTACTGGCCGTCCGCTGGCACCCGGAGCTGGCCTTCGAACTGGTGGGGCCCCAGTTCTACGACTTCCAACCGGCCCGGGAGGAATCGCTGCACGATATTCCCCAGATCATTCGCCCGGTCGCCGCCTCGGCGATACTGAGCAATAATCTGCAGGTTGCGATCCTGGCCTTCGCCTTCGGCATGACGCTGGGCATCGGCACGGTGTATCTGCTGCTCTACAATGGCATCCACCTGGGTTCGGTGATCGGCTGGATGGGCCTGACCGGAAACGGCCGCGCCCTGTGGGGATGGGTTATGCCCCACGGGGCTACTGAAATCACGGCCATCATCATCGCCGGAGCCGCCGGGCTGCTGCTGGCAAAGGGAGTACTGGTTCCAGGCCGCTACAGGCGCTGCGGGTCACTCAAGATGATGGCGCAAAAAGCTCTGATACTGGAGCTGGGCTGCATGCTGATGCTGGGCGCGGCCGGCCTGATCGAAGGATTCGCCTCCCCCAGCCAGATCGGTTTCCCGGTGAGAATAGCGATCATGGTCGGCAGCATCCTGTTGTGGGCGCTGTATTTCAGCAGCGCAGGAAAATCGAAGCGGATCGTTGGGGTGTAGGAAGGATGATTCCCCAACCCCTGCCCGCCGGTTATAATCCGGAAGCAGATAACTGCGTTCACCCCAAGATTTCACGACACGGAGACAGGTGATGGCAAAAGAGAAAAAACGCAGACAAGAGGCGAATCAGCCCACCGAGTTTCAGATGGGTTCACGAAAGCTCAATCGAACCTTCCTCCTCATCCTGCTGGCAGGCGCCGGGCTGCTGGTGTTTTTTGTCGCCAAGGTGTTCCTCCTCCCGATCCTCCTGGCTGCGATCGCCGCGGCTCTGTTCCGTCCGCTGAACATGAAAATTCTCAGAGCGCTCAAGGGCAGGGCCACGCTGGCAGCTCTACTTTCCCTCGTGATTTTCTGTCTGATCATACTCATCCCGCTCGCCCTTCTCGGCACCCTGGTCACCCAGAACGTGATAGAGGTGACCCGGCTGGTCAACCGGAACACTCCTCAGATCAAGAGCTGGTTTCAGAATGTTGACTCCTGGATCGCGGCCCTCCCCTTTGTCGGGGGTCAGCGGGTATCCACACTGATCGACAGCAACCGGCTGGTCAACTTCATCCAGCAGGCGGGCAGCACGCTGGTGGAAGGGGTGACCAGTCTTGCCGGTAATATCGCCCGGACCCTGCTTCTGCTCTTTGTTTTCATCTACAGTCTGTTTTTCCTGATCAGAGACGGTGACAAGGCTCTGATCTCCGTTTCCGAGGCGATTCCTCTGCTCGAAGAGGACAAACTCGCGATTACCGACAAATTCGTTTCGGTGAGCCGGGCCACCTTGAAAAGCACCTTTCTGATCGGAGGCATCCAGGGCGTGATTGGTACGATCCTCTTCGTTGCCCTCGGCATTCCCGGCGCCGTACTGTTCGGTGTCCTGTTTCTGGTTCTGGCCGCCATCCCCGGTTTGGGTCCCGCGGTGATCTGGCTGCCTACAACGGTGATCCTGTTTGCCCTGCAGAGATATTTTTCGGCGGCAGTCATGCTGGTGATCGGCGCGGGTGTGATTCCCCTGGTTGACTACATACTCCGTCCGCGGCTGGTGGGCAAAGACACGCAGCTGCATCCGCTTCTGGTTTTCATCGGGGTACTGGGCGGGGTCGCCCTCTTCGGAATCTGGGGACTGTTGTTCGGACCCCTGGCCATGAGTGTGGCGGTTACTCTGACAACCATTTTCAAACGCATCTTCAAGGGAGAACTCAAGGATATCTGAAGAATAGCCCGCAGATCCGTGGGGACTTGTGTTTTGCTGTGCTCCTCCTATACTGAATAGTAGAGGAGGATAGAGTATGTTTACGAACCTGGCTACGAATCTGGGCAGTGCGACGCTCGCGGATGTCCAGCGTCTGGAGAAGGAGATCGGCTATCCGCTCCTGGCCTTCTCTTTCTATGACGTAGAGCCGGCTGAGCTGGATGCGGACAAGCTCGCCAAGATTCAGGAATACGAAAAGGGCAAATGCATCTGCCTGCTGGCGGTCAAGCCGTAGCCTTAGAGGAAACACCGCCAAACACTATCGCCTCCGATACTGGGCCAGCAGCATCTGAACCTCCGCAAACATCTGTTCGGATACGACAGTCCCGGTAACAAGGTCCAGTCCCTCTTCCATCACCCCTTCCCATTCCGCCGAGTCTTGAGGTGAGACCGGATGGATCTGCAAGCCGTTTTCCAACATGATCTGCACAGCCTCTTGCTCGAGCGCTGCGGTTTCCTCGTTCAACGTGGTCAGATGCCGGTCCACGATGGCCAGCAGCTCCGTCTTGAGCGCTCCGGGAATGCCTTCCCATACGCGCTCGGAAACAACGATCCCGCTGAGCATCGGGGCCAGCGGAAACTCCATCATGTTTTTCGCCAAACCGAACCACTGCAGCGCTGCGGCGGTCAGGGGCGTGAGCAGGAAGGACTCCAGCAGATCGCTCTGCAGTGCCGGAAGTACCTCCGTAGGTGCGATCGGAACCACACGAAATCCCAGCTCTTTCCAGGCATCGACGATCTCGGGGGAGGAGGGGTCCACGTGCATTTTCAGCCGTTGGGCGTCCCGGGGGGTGAAGACCGGGGTCTTCGAGAACAGATGAGCCCAGCCTGCCAGAAACCAGGCAACGAGGGTGAAGCCCTTCTCTTCCATCATCCGGTTGAAGGTGGGCTCGAGCTCGGCCATCACGTACTCCATCTCCCCGGAGGTCCGGACCACAAAGGGAAGCTGCACGGCGTAGAAATCCTCGACGATGCTGCCGAGTCCCACACCGGTGATGGCAGCCGCCTGCAGCTGATTGATCCTGATCTTGCGGATCATGCTGGGCTCGTCCCCCGCGATGCCCCCCGCGAACACCTTTACCTTGAGCCTGCCGCCGGAGGCGGCATGCCAGTCCGCGGCAATCCGGCGAAGCGCCCTGTCCCAGGGCGACCCCTCGGGGGCCAGACTGCCGAGCTTGATCGTTTGTGCCTGCACACCGGCTGTCAGAACATAAAACAGACACAGGCAAAACAGAACTTTCCGATACACCATCTGCTGTTACGCAACCTCCAGATTCATCCGTGCTGATTCTCCCGCCGCTATACCATTGGCCAGGATCTCCAGTATGTTATATGTACCGCATTTCCGGGCATTGAGAAAGCCGCTCCAGGCGATTTCCGCCAGCCTTCCGCTTTCCAGAAGATCGAATAGCCACTGCCCCGTATAGGAGGGATCCTCCTGGGGAACCCCGGCCCCGATCTCGAGCAGCCATTTACGGTTGAAGACCTCCTGGGATCCGATCGTCGGGCTGATCATGATCGGAATCCCCAGGCCGCAGTAAAAGGACAGCTCGCTCGGTTTCGTCCAGAGTATATCGGTTTCATGGAGGATCCGGGAAAAGGACCTGAAGTACTCGTGCTTGCTGCGACCGAATATCACCCGGAGATTCCGATTTCCCGGCAGCAGCTGCTCCTTGAAGCTGTCGAAGCGGGACCTGACCTGTTCGCGAACACCGGCGACCAGGTTGAGGCGAACCGATCCCTGCTGCAGGCGATCCCTCAGGCTGGAGGCAATCTGACGGGCGATCTCCCCCTGCGCGCCCGCTCCGCCCACGGCGAAGGTGATCGTGATGGGGCCCGGGCTGTTGGCGGGGATTCCCGCTGAGCCCAGAAAGTGGGCAGCGTTCTTACCCTGCCGCCGCCGGAAGCGGCCTTCAGGATCCAGCCGGCACAACCTTCGGCCAAGATCGTATTTGAGACGATCCAGGCTCCTGTCTCCCAGCAGCTCCAGGGGCAGTGGGAAACCGGTCAGGGATATCCTCTGCGCAGGAACACCGTAGCTGCGAAGACGCAGAACCGTGCGCTCGCAGGGCACAAGATAGTGGATTCCGCTCTTTTGCGGATCTCGGGCGACCCATGCTCTGGCCACTTCGGCGTCGCAGATAACGCAGTACACCGGATCGTACCCGGCTCTGTCGGCGGCGATCGCCGGTGCCAGGTAGGAAGTGATCAGGGCAAGCGGCTTGCTGCCGATCCTCTCCAGCATGCCCCCGCACAACCCCCGGTCGATCAGGGTTTCCAGCAGCTTTACCTGACGATCCGGTGTGGAAAGATCCCTGACCGGATAGTAGGGGGGGATGCTGAGCAGGCGATCCATCAGACCGAACAGAGGTGTGCCGACCAGGGGAATCGATTTGCATCGGGAGATCATTTCGTAAGTTTTCCGCACCCTGTTCCACAGCCGGCTCTCTTCCGGTGAACAATATTGTTCTCCTCCGACCGGAATAATCCCGCCTTCGGCCACCGAAGCCAGCGGATACGTGGCCCGCTGATGGCCCAACCCCATATCAACAGTTGCTACCCAGGCTTTCATCGCACCATCTCCTTGTCAACTGAATATAGGTCTGCCGATCCGCCTACCGCTGCCGCGGAGGATCGTCCAAGCAGGCTCAGGTAACGCTCCTTCACCTCCCGCACCGCATCCTTCCAGCTCATGCACAGGCTCCTGCGAGCCCCTTCACCGTTCCGGTGGAGCAGTTGCTGATCTTCCAGGAGCAATGCGAGCTTTCCCGCATAAGCCTGCACCGAGTTTTCCGTGGCGAACCCGTTGTTGCCATCCACGATCTGCTGCGCCGCTGCGGAACCTTCGATCACCACCGACGGCACCTCAAAGGCGGCCGCCTCCCGTACCACCAGCCCGCAGGTGTCGTAGAGGGAGGGAAACAGGAAGCAGTCGGCGCGGGCGTAGCAGGCGGACAGGGCTTCCCGGTCCCGCAGCACTCCCACAAAGATCGTCCTCCGGTCCAGACCCAAACGAGACGACATCAGCCGCAGGGATTTCGCCGCATATCCCTCGCCGACAAAAGCCACTTTGAATCGCCCCCCCATCCTGTTCAGCAGTGACAGAGAACGCAGCAGGAAGGCCAGGTTCTTCTCCCAGGCGTGGTCGCCCACGTAGAGGAAGAGAAAATCCCGCCGGTCCAGCGAGAGGAAGTTCTCTCCCCGTTTCCGCAACTCCGCCGGATCTGCGGGCAATCCGAAATCGATTCCATGTCTGACGATCTGGACGGCACCCCGGTATCCATATTCCCTCAGCGTCTCCACCGCCGCTTCCGTGGGCACCCATACCTGATCTGCCGAAGCGTAGAAATCGACGATCCGCTTCACCACCGGATCCACCAGGATCCGGTCGGCCAGGGCGCAACGGAGCATCACGTTTTCGAGCTTGTCCCGATACTTGCTGTGGAAGGTGGCTACGATCGGGATCCCTCTCTGTCTGGCAAGCTTCAGGGCAAATCTGCCGGCAAAAAACGGCGAGTGGGCGTGAACCAGGGCAAAGCTTCGGCCCCTGAGAGCCCTCTGCAGAGACATATCCAGCTGCGGCAAACCTACTCTGTAAGGCCTGCGGCCTATCAATGGAAGGGAGAAGAACCTGTACGTCCCCGAGGGCTGAATATCCGAATACCCGGGAACGGCCGGTACCACGGCGTAGGCCGGGCCGAGGGTCCGGTTCAGTTCAGACAGGTAGTTGCTGATCGTCAGGGACACGCCGTCCATGATCGGGAAATAGGAATCGCTGAACTGGCCGGTGACTATCTGCATTTCAATCCCCTTCCAGCAAAGGGAAAGCAATTCGCATGCCATTGGAGCTTTCTTTTCTAATTCACTATTATGTGAAGAAATGTTGGAAGACTCTCATTCCGGATACCCGGGCGGGAGCGACAACTCTGGTTGCAGGCCGGCAACCGGGGCTTCTTCTTGATTGATGAATGAAGGCCGCCTATAATGCAAAGCAAAGGGGCAGGAAGCAGCCGCATCAACAGCGTAGACAGCGCAAAGATGCCCGAGGAGAACCGTATTACCATCCTACCGTTCTGGCTGAACCTGGATTACTTCTCCGTACTTCGGCTGTCGAGCTTCATCATTTCTCTGTGCATTGCCGTTTATCTGTTCAGGCTCAAACAGAGATCGGAATCGACTCTGTGGCTGGCCTGGGTGTTCAGCGGGGGCGCATTGCTCAACCTGTCGACCTTTTTGGAGTTTTCCGGTCCCTACTACTGGCAGCCCTACACCCTGAAAAACCTGCTCATGCCTTTTCTCCAGGCTCTGGCCGTGGCTGTTGCCGCCTTCTCCCTGCTGAGTTTTGTCTATCATTTCCCTCATTTCCAGAAACCCGATCGCCGTGAGTACCTCGTCGTCCGCTCTCTGTACATTCTGGCCAATCTCCTTATTCTCGGATTGACCTACTACAACTTCATCTCCCTCAAGAGGCTGCGCGGCATCGTAGACTTCGAAAATACCTACTATATCTTCTTTTATACAATTCTAGTCGCGGAGTTCACCCTGGCCGTGTTTCTGCTGCTGCGCAAATCCGTACGGTTTTCGACGGGCAAGGCCCACTCCTGGTGGCGCAAACTGATCAACCCTCGGGGCAAGGATGCCCTGGCGGCCGGCTCTCTTGCCCTGGTGCTGGTCTTGCCCGCCGTGGTTCTGGTGGTGTACCTGCTGGAGAACCGGGGGTTGCTGCCGGTATATCTGGCAAACTACCTAATCTGGCTGATATTCCTGCTGTTCTACTGCAGCTTCGTCGTGACCTACCTCAATCACACGGTTGAACGCACGACCCTCCAGGTGAAATTGGTGGGGGTAGTGCTCGTATTCGTCGTGGGGGTCCTCGGGCTGATATCCCTTTTTGCCGGCAGGGCGTACCAGCAAGACTACCTAAATAAGAACCTGGTCACCGACCGGAGGACCGTTCACTTCGCACTCCAGCAATTCGTCAGTTACACGATCTCCGCGGCTCCCTATCACTTCGATCCGGAGCTGGGATCGGAAATCGAGGTCGGCTTCAACCAGGCCGTAGCCTTGAAACTCCCCTTTGCCTTCCCCTTCTTCACCGACACCTATCGAACGGTGCAGCTGCTGCACGGCCCCATGATCCTGCTCGGGGAGGATGCCGGCGATAAGAGCTGGGGCGGATACGATCCCACGCCGGCGATCGCGCCGCTTCTAATGAATCTCGACCCGAGCCAAGGGGGAGGCATCTACTGCAAGGAGCAGCCGGACCGGCTGACCATAACCTGGAACGAGTTGTCCGAGTACGGGCATGCCAACAAAAACACTATCCAACTGGTGCTGCAGCAGGATGGCTCTATCGATTTCTCTTATAGGGAGATAAACATTGAAAGCGGCTACAGCCCGATCCAGATGTACGTGTACACCTCCGCCACCGTAACGGGGCATCATCCCGGCGCTGCCGGCCAGACGGCACCGGTCGGCCCCAGGCTTATTGGGATCCATCCGGGCAGCCGCCGGGCAGACCTGCACCGGGTTCGCTTCTCCGGAGGGCTTCCCTGCATCAGCAAGATTCCGGAGGTCCTGTTCGAAGCCTACGACATCGATTTTTATCGCCATCTTCACAGCCGCATGGCCGTTCTGGTTGTGGTCCTCATTGCCTCCACTATACTGGTGCTGTTTACCGTGCCGATCCTGTTCAGAACGAGCCTGATACGGCCGCTGCAGGCGCTGTACCGGGGAATGGAACGGGCCGACAGCGGCGACCTGGAGGTGAGCGTCACCCCCCAATTCAACGATGAGATCGGCGCCCTGACCCTGTACTTCAACGGGATGCTGCAGTCCATCCAAAAGGAAGAGGCTAATTTCCTGACTCTGGCCGGAAACGCCCAAGACGGGATCCTGATCGTGCTGGAGGACGGCCGGATTGCCTATGCCAATAAAAGAGCGGTCGAGATCAGCGGTCGCGGCCCTGCCGGGCTCATCGGCACACCGGTCCAAGAGTTGATCCGATTCAAGCAGGCAACGGCCGCTTCCGAACAATTCTGGAAGAAGGCGAGTGAGCAGCAGGAGACCGAACACCTGGAAGGAAGCGTGCTCATCCCAGGCCGAGAACCTATACCGGTGGAGATGACCATCTCCAACACCTACTGGCACAGAATGCCTGCGGTCGTGGTGATCCACCGGGATATCAGCGAACGGATACGCAGAGAGGAACAGGATCGGCTGTACCAGCAGCTGCTCATCCAGATCGATAAGCTCACCACGTTGAGCATTCTGGCCTCCGCAGTGGCCCATGAAATCAACAATCCCAATCAGGCGATTCTCAACCTGATCAGGGTCCTGAGTAAGGCCTGGAACGAAGTGCATCCTCACTTCACAAAACAGATCTCTGAGATCGAAGAAATCGAGATCGCCGGGTTCCCCCTGGACGAGCTGCTCGACAAAGTAGCGGTCTGGCTCACGGATATCGAGTCCAACTCGGAGCGGATCAACGGTATCGTGCAGGATCTGAGATCCTACATCCGGGGGGAGCCGAAAACGATGAGCAGCGTCGATCTGTCAACCGTGGTTCGCTGCGCCTTGGAACTGATGCACTATCACATCAGGAGGGCAACGGATCATTTCATTCTTCAGCTGCAGGACACGCTCCCGTCCATTCGCGGAAATCCCCAGCAGCTCCAGCACGTGGTCATCAACCTGATCTTGAACGCCTGTCAGGCCCACCAGAATCGGGACACTCCCATCGAAGTCAGTACATCCTATGAGGAGGACCTGGGATCGGTCCGCCTGAAGGTGCAGGACCGGGGCTGCGGCATTCCCGAGGACATCATTGACAAGATCCGGGAACCCTTCTTCACGACCAGGCAGAAAGCCGGCGGCACCGGAATGGGCCTGTATATCGTTGCTTCCATCATCCAGGACCACAAGGGCACGCTGGAGTTCACATCGGTTGTAGGCAGCGGCACCACGGTCCTGGTTGACTTTCCCGCGGAGGATAGAAAATGAGAAGCTCTCGTTACCCCGTAAATCCAATACTGATCGTGGACGATGAGGCATCCGTGGTTCAGGCAACGTCCGCCCTATTGACATCCCACGGCCTCAACAATCTTCTCGGCTGTCAGGACAGCCGAGAGGTGATGGCCATGCTCCGGGACAACGAGGTGGAGATTGTTCTGCTGGATTTGAACATGCCCCACATCACGGGCCGGAAGCTCCTGGATCAGATCAGGGCGGAGTATCCCCACATCCCTGTGATCGTGGTCACTGCGGCCAACGAGGTGCAGACCGCGGTGGAGTGCATGAGAGCCGGAGTGTTCGACTACATGGTTAAGGCGATCGAGGAATCCCGACTGGTGAGCGGTGTTCGACGGGCCATTGAGAGCAGAGAGCAGGCGCGGAACTTGGCAGAGCTCCGATCCCGATTCATGACAGGCGAGCTGAACCATCCGGAAGCATTCTCATCGATTATCACCCGCAGCAGCAAGATGAAATCGATCTTTATCTACATAGAAGCTATAGCCCATACAACCGATCCGGTGCTGATCACCGGAGAGACCGGAGTGGGAAAACAGCTGATCGCCCGAGCTGTCCACGATGTCAGTAGACGAACCGGTGAGTTCGTCGAGGAGACTGCCGGCAGATTTGATTCGGAAAAGCTCGCAGACACTCTATTCGGACACGAAAAAGGGTCATTCACTCACGCAGTCGATTCCCGGGCGGGACTAATCCATGAAGCGAAGGGAGGAACTCTTTTCCTCGACGAAATCGGTGACCTAAGCAAAGACGCACAGATCCAACTGCTGAAGTTTTTCGATACGGGAAAGTACAGCCCCTTCGGCGCGGATCGGCCTAGACGATCCGATGTCCGAATAGTACTGGCCACCAACCGGAATTTGAAGGAGTTGATGGAAAAACACCTGTTCCGCAGAGACCTGTACTTCCGGATTTCGATCCACGAGATAACAGTGCCTCCGCTGCGGGAAAGGACGGAGGATCTGCCGCTGCTTCTCGAACATTTTACGAATTCGGCGGCTAAAGAATATAACAAAAACCATCTCGACGTTCCGGTGGGATTAGCTGGGCAGATATCCTCATACTCTTTTCCGGGAAATATCCGGGAACTTCAGAAGTGGGTGAAAAACGCCGTGCTTGCGGCCAAACCCTCCGACACTGTTCTTCCCGTCCGGCCTATACTAGAAGCGATGCGCCAGGGTGATCCTACCACTGGAGACGAGCAGCCGGAGGCCGGTCTGCTGTTCGGGGATATCCTGCCCACTGTGGAACAGGCAACACAGCTGCTAAGATATGAAGCCCTGGCGCGCAGCGGTGGCAACATCTCCGAAGCCGCCCGCCTTATCGGGATCTCCCACCAGGCTCTGAGCAAGTGGCTCAAAGATCACGGCGGTTGAAACGGCGATCAGCCATGCTTGCCGCCCCTGCAATCAAGGTTGCGCCCTGCGCCGGCTCGAAAGGCTACTCCAGATCTATCTCTATGTATAGGTTGGAATTATTTGCACTAATGATTTGGCACGATATTTGCGTTACCCTTTGCATCATGGCCGTTCAAAAACAGCTGCCCATGAGACCCCGAAGCGGCTACCGCCTGGCTGCACTCAGGCCGGTCATTCGCTGCTTCTGGAATCGAATCATCGTCGCGGTGGCAATCAGAGCAATACTGATCCTCTACGCCCTGCTGCAGTACGTTTTGACAAAATATCGAGCTGAATAGGGTGCGGCTACCTATGGTGCTGGCATGCCGCCTGCTTGCCTCAGGAGCCCAGCCGGTAGAGCCGAGCGGTGTTCCGGGCCACGGCTTCCATCACCTGTTGCTCGGGCACCCGCTTGATCTCCGCGATGGCCCGCGGAACCGCGGCGGTGTTGGCCGGCTCATTGCGCACGCCCGCCTCCGGTCCAAGGACCGGAGAGTCGCTCTCCACCAGCAGGCAGCTCAGAGGCAGGTGGCCGATCAGCTTCTGCTTCTGACGGGACCGTACCACGGATGGGGGAACCGAAAAGAAGTACCCCGCCTCCACGGCCGGCCGGGCCGTAGAGGCCTTGCCGTCGAAGGCGTGCATCTGTACCCGGTGAGCTCCCCGTTCCAGCAGCGCGGCGATGGTTTGCCGGCCTGCGGAGCGGGAGTGGACGTTGAGAGGCAGGTCCAGCTCTAGAGCCAGGTCGACGAAGCGCAGGAACAGCTCGCGCTGAAGCTCCTCCAACTCCGCCTGTTGCCCTTCGGGGGCTCTCTTCACGATCCAGTGATCCAGGCCTACCTCGCCCACGGCAACCAAACGGTCGCGCTCCCTGCGGATCAACTCGATCAGCGCCTCGGCTTCGCCCAGGTCGAATCGATCCGGATACAAACCCGCCGCCGGAAGCAGCAGCGGATCCTCCTCGGCCAGGGTCAGATTCTTGAGGGCATCCTCGAGGCTTTCCCCCACACACACCACTGCGGTCACCCCGGCCGTCCGGGCCCGGGAGAGCACATCGGCACGGTCGACGTCAAAAGCGGAGTCACACAGATGAGCATGGGTGTCGATAATCATGCGGCGGCTTCGATTCTCCTCGAGACAAGAATGTACACCAGGGAATCTTCGGGGCACAAGGACCGGCGGATAATTATTCCGACCCTGTACTCTCACCGCCGTTCAGGCTATCCTGAAAGTTATGAGTTTTGTCATTCTCGGTGCCGGCGGCGTAGGTTTCCAGCTGGCCAAACAGCTCGTGGACGAGGGCAAAGACGTAGTCCTGATCGAAAAGGACGCGGAGAAGGCTAAGCAGGCGAACAATCTGCTCGACTGCCTGGTGCTCAACGAGGTGGGGAACAACCTGGACACCCTTCGCAGGGCCGGCATCGCCAGGGCGGAATACTTCATAGCGGTTACCGACTCGGACGAAATCAACATGATCGCCTGCGGTATGGTCTCCGGTGAATCCGGGGTGCCCTACAAGGTGGCGCGGATCCGCAACATCGACTACTCTCATACTCAAATCGTAGAGAGACCCTTCCTGGGCATCAATTATGTAGTCAATCCCGAGATCGAGGCTTCCAGGGCTATCATTGGGGCCATTGAGCGGGGCGCTGTGAGCGACGTTGTATTTTTCGAAAAGAGCATGCTCCAGATGCGAAGCCTCACGGTCTCCGGCAACTTGATGTTCGACAACAAGTCAGTGGAGGAGATCAAAGGCCTGGTCCAGGACAATTTCCTTGTGGCTGTGATCCTCAGGGAGAATCACTTCCTTATTCCGAAAGGCGACACCGTTGTAAGGGAAAACGACACGCTCTACCTGATCGCCACGGAGGAGAGCTTCGAAAACATCTTTTCTCAGGTGGGCAAGAAGCGGATGCCGACCAGGAGGATCGTTCTCATCGGGGGCAACACCGTCGGGCGCTACGTAGCCGAGCATTTCCTGGAGCGGAGGAAACCGGGCCTGTCGATCTTCAAGAAGCTGCTCCGGCCCTTCGCAACTGCGGGCAAACATCATGTGAGCATCATCGACAGCGATTACGACATCTGCAGTTATCTGGCCGACCATTATCCCGCCGCGATGGTGATCAACGCCAATATCTCCGACGAAGGCTTCAGTGATGAGCAGGAACTGGCCGAAGCGGACGTGGTAATCGCCACGACGGAAAACCAGGAGCTCAACATCGTAAACACCGTGTACGCCAAGACGCTCGGAGCCAAGCGATCCATCGCCCTGGTCAAGAAGAGCAGCTACGTGCAGATAGCCACGACCCTGGGTATCGATGTGGCCATCAGCCCGATCGACAGCATGGTAAGCAGCATACTGCAGTTCATCCGCACCAGCAATGTCCGCAGCGTACACAGCCTATCGGGCGGCAAGGTGGAGGTCACGGAGCTCTCCGTCTCTGAAGGCAGCCGGGTCAGAGACAGGCCGCTGCGCAAGGTAAAGCTTCCCCCGGATACCTTGATTCTGTCCGTGATCCGGGGCGATGAGGACATCATCCCGGACGGTGACTATCACTTTCAGAGCGGAGATCATGTGATCGTGATTACCGGCCGGGAATCGGTATCGAAAGTCGAATCCCTGTTCATCGGATAGGCGTATGCATTTCGCCCCGCTTCTGCGAACCATAGCCGTCCTGCTCATCATCGTCTGCGCCTTCATGCTCTTTCCGATTGCCTTCGCCCTGTACTATGGCGAGATGGAGACCATACCCTTCTTCTTCTACCCCATGGCTATGGTTGTGCTGGCCGCGACGATCGTACTGCTGCTAACCCGGAGGGTCACAGTCAACCTCTCCCACCGCGACGGGTTTCTCCTGGTCACCTTCAGCTGGATCTTCTCCGCTCTGGTCGGCTGCCTGCCCCTGTACCTTTCCGGTTCCATTCCCCGCTTTGCAGACGCCTACTTCGAAACCATGTCGGGGTTCACAACCACCGGAGCCTCGATCCTCACCGAGATCGAGGGCCTTCCCAAGTCCATGCTTTTCTGGCGCTCCCTGACCCATTGGCTGGGAGGGATGGGCATCGTGGTGCTGACGATCGCCATCCTTCCCCTGCTGGGAATCGGCGCCTACCAGATGATGAAGGCCGAAGCTCCGGGGCCCAGCCTGGACAAGATCACACCCAAGATCACCGAGACGGCCAGGATCCTCTGGGTCATCTACCTGGGGCTGACCGTGGCCGAGACCGCGCTGCTGATGGTCGGTGGGATGAGCCTCTTCGACGCCCTCACCCACACCTTCGGCACCCTGGCTACCGGCGGATTCTCGCCCAAGAACCGCAGCGTTGGATACTTCGACTCGGGATTCATCCATATAGTGGTGACCGTCTTTATGCTGCTGGCGGGGATGAACTTCATCCTTCACTACGACCTGATCACCGGCAAGCTCAGGAAGGTGTTTGCGAACGTGGAGCTGCGGGTGTACCTGGCCATCTTTGCAGTCGCCACCGTCATCATCGCCTTTTCCCTGTACGGCCCCAGCTACTCAAGTTTCAGCGAGAGCCTCCGCTACTCCGCGTTTCAGGCCGCTTCGATCCTGACCACGACCGGATTCACCACCGCCGATTATGCGACCTGGCCCTTCTTCGCAAAGGCCATCCTGTTCACCCTGACTTTCATCGGCGGCTGTTCAGGCTCCACCGGCGGCGGCATCAAGGTGATCCGCGTCGCCACCCTGTTCAAGCTGGGCATCTATGAGATGAAGCATATGGCTCATCCCAGGCGCGTATTCAGCCTGCAGCTGGGTCGGGGTGCGCTGAAGGAGGACATGGTCTATTCGATATCCGGCTTCTTCTTCCTCTACCTGCTCATACTGCTTCTCACCACCCTGGTGGTGGCTTCGGGAGGCAACGACCTGATCACCTCCCTGTCCAGCGCCCTGGTCACCGTGGGAAACATCGGACCCGGCTTCGGCCGCATCGGCCCCACGCTGAACTACGCCTTCTATCCCGACTACATCAAGTGGTTTCTCAGCTTCGCCATGATGGTGGGTCGGCTGGAGGTCTACACGGTTCTGGTGCTGTTCACGCCGAGGTTCTGGCGGGGGTAACCGCCTGGCGGCAGCCGCGCGCTTGCTGAGGACGGCAGGTCTGCATTAAGATAGCAAAAATGCAAAGAAGGAGAGGGGTATGCGAAAGATCAGGGTCAAAGAGCTCGACAGGGATTGCTTCGATGTCTACGGCAGCTACCAACATATGATCAATCCCGGGACCGAAAAGATTGGCCAGGCGCCGATCGAGTTTTTCCGGGATATGGTCCAGCTGAATCTGGGAACGGTGCCTACCGCCTCGATTTCCGTCTGCCGGGTTCAGAAGCGACCGTTTGTGATCAACACGGTCGAATACCACGACGGGAGCTCGGAGGGAATCCTACCCCTGGACGGGGACATCATCATCCACGTGGCGCCTGCTACGCCGCCGGACAGGATCCCCCTGGACAAGTTCGAAGCATTCCGGGTCCCGGCGGGAACATTCGTGGCCCTGCGCGCCGGGGTCTGGCACCACGCGCCTTATGCTCTTGGGGCCGATGTGGTCAATGTTCTGATCGTGCTTCCCGAGAGAGCCTACGCCCTGGACTGTGCGGCCATGGAAATCCCCAAGAACGATCAGATCGAAATCGAGACCTGAGCGTATAATCGATCACGGACGCCCATCGATCAATCGCCAACGTTGCTCGGGCGGATCGTCGCCACCAGTTTTTTCGACTCTTCGGCGAGCCTTTCGTAGGTGGCGACGTACTGGCGCACGTATTCCTTGTAGTACTCCGTATTCTC
>CAZPPB010000006.1:0-57871 GCA_964588355.1 uncultured Spirochaetaceae bacterium
TGATGTAGCCGCCCGACGGGCCGCCGGTCTGAATCCAGCCGCCGTTGTCGTAGGCCACCGATTCCCTCCCGCTGCCGCTGTCCCGCTCCGCCCCGCCGGCCGGAAAGCTTTCCTGGCCTGCACAGCCGGCAGCTGCCAGCAAACCAACGACCACCAGCTGTCTAACGAAGCTCTTGATAAAACTGTTCATCGAAACCGTACCTCCTGCTGCACCAGTATACGAGTGCGGATTCGGTTTGTAAAACTATTCAAGGGGAACTCGGCAGGCAACAAAAAAGCCCGGGCGAATCACCCGGGCGTACTTGCCGCAGTTGCTGGGCTTTTGTTCTTCCTCTAGGCCCTGATCTTCTCCGCCTTGCCTGCTTTCTTCTTGCCCGCTTTCTCCTTGACTGCAGAGGCCTTCTCCACCTTCACGGCGCAGACCTTGAACTCGGGGATCTTGGCCACAGGGTCCAGGGCGTCGTTGGTCAGGATGTTGGCCGCCGCTTCCCGGTAGTGGAAGGTCATGAACACGCTGCCCGGTCGGGATCGTTCGGTAACCACGGTCTTGGCGGTGACCGTGCCCCTCCGGGAGGTGAGCCGGGCCAGCTCGCCGTGGATGAGCTTCAGGGCCGAGGCGTCGTCGGGATGGATCTCCACGAAGCCGTCGGGACGGATGGCGTCGAGGCCGTCGACCCTGCGGCTCATCGTGCCGGTGTGGAAGTGGTAGAGGATGCGCCCCGTGGTCAGCAGCAGGGGATACTCCGCATCCGGCTCCTCCGCGGGGGGGATGTACTCCACCGCGTGAAACAGGCCCTTGCCCCGGGAGAACATGCCCCTGTGCAGATAGGGGGTTCCCGGATGCTCATCGTCCGGACAGGGCCACTGGAGGCCGAAACCCTGCAGGCGTTTGTGGGTCATGCCGCCGTAGATCGGTGTCAAGGCGGCGATCTCCTCCAAGATGGCCGCGCTGCTGGTGTATGTCATGGTGTAGCCAAGCCGTTCGGCAACCTCGCTCAGGATCTGCCAGTCCGCCTTGGCCTGTCCCGGTGGATCGAGCACCTTACGCAGCAGCTGGACCCGCCGTTCGGTGTTGGTGAAGGTGCCGTCCTTCTCGGCGAAGCTGGCCGCCGGCAGAACCACGTCTGCGTACCGGGCCGTTTCGCTGAGGAAGATGTCCTGCACCACGAGGAACTCCAGGGCTTCCAGGTCTTTCTGGACCCGGTTGACATTGGGGTCGCTCAAGAAAGGGTTTTCCCCCATCATGTACATGCCCCGGATAGAACCGTCCTCGGCTCCGTGGAGCATCTCCACAACGGTGAGGCCCGGAACCGGAGACAGGGACGCCTGCCAGGCCTTCTCGAATTTCTCCTGCACCACGGAATTGGCCACCTGCTGGTAGCCTGAATACACGTTCGGGAGGGCGCCCAGATCGCAGGCTCCCTGGACGTTGTTCTGTCCCCGCAGGGGATTCACCCCGGTGGACCTCTTGCCCACGTTGCCGGTGACCATGGCCAGGTTGGCCAGGGAGAGCACGTTGTCCGTCCCGGTGGTGTGCTGGGTGATGCCCATGCTGTAGATGATAGACGCCCTCTCGGCCCGCGCGTACAGACGAGCGGCCTGGATGATCTTGTCCGCGGGCACCCCGGTGATCTTCTCCACCCTCTCCGGGGTGTACTCCATGATCACGGCCTTGAACTTCTGGAAATCCTCCGTGCGTTTCTCGATGAACTCTACATCCTCCAGCCCTTCGCTCAGGATCACCTGCATCATGCCGTTGAACAAGGCTACGTCGGTTCCGGATCGCTGGCGCAGGTGCAGGGCGGCCAGGCCGGCCAGATCGATCTCCCGGGGATCGGCCACGATCAGGGTGGCGCCGTGTTTCTTGACCGCCGCCTTGACCTCCAGTCCTATGATCGGATGCGCCTCGGTGGTGTTGCTGCCGGTGACGAAGATGCAGTCGGCGTAGCGCAGCTCACCGATCCCGTTGGTCATGGCGCCGCTGCCGAAGGCCCTGGCCAGTCCGGCCACGGTGGAGGCATGGCACAGGCGGGCGCAGTGGTCGACATTGTTGGTGCCGATCACCGCGCGCATGAACTTCTGGAACACGTAGTTCTCTTCGTTGGTGCACTTGGCGCTGGAAAGCCCCGCGATGGAGTTGGGGCCGTGTTTCTCCTTGATCTCCCTCAAGCCTTTGGCCACGCGGTCCAGGGCTTCGTCCCAGGACGCCTCGATGAACTCGCCGGGCGAGCTCTTGCTCGACCCCGGTTTTCGGATCAGGGGCTTGGTCAGGCGCTCCGGGTGGTTGATGTAGTAGGTGCCGAACTTGCCCTTCACGCAGAGATTGCCCTTGCTCACCGTACCCTTGGCCGGGGTGGTCACCTTGATCAGCTTGCCGTCCTTGGTGTGCATCTCCAGGGTGCAGCCGCAGCCGCAGTACGGGCAGATCGTCCTGGTAACCTGAAACTCCCACTCCCGCCCCTTCCTGACCCGCTCCTTTTCGGTGAGCGCGCCCACCGGACATACGCTGATGCAGCGCCCGCAGAACTCGCAGGTCGTGTCCTGAAGGGGCCTGCCGAAGGCGGTGGAGATGTGGGCCTTGAAGCCGCGGTCCGCGTAGTCGATGGCGCTGTCGAACTGCAGCTCCGCGCAGGCGGCGACGCAGCGGCCGCAGAGGATGCACTTGTTGTAGTCCCGCACGATGAAGGGATTCTCATCCAGAATGGGAAATTCGTTACGCTCCCGATGGTCTCCCGTGAATACCGATTCGCTGATGCCGAACTCGTAGGCGTACTTCTCCAGCAGGCAGCTGCCGCTCCTCTCGCAGGTGATGCAGGAGATCTCGTGGTCGGAGAGGATCAGCTCCAGGTTCATGCGCCGGGCGGTCATGACCCGTTCGCTGGCCGTGTGCACCACCATTCCCTGGGAAACCGGATAGCTGCAGGAGGCCGCCAGGTTCTTCATTCCCTCCACCTCGACCACGCATAGGCGGCAGGAGCTTATCGGGTGGATATCCTCTCCATAGCACAGGTGGGGGATCTCCACCCCCGCGGCCTTGGCGGCCCAGTAGATCGTCACACCGGGCTGGACCCGGACCTCTTTGCCGTCTATGGTCAGCGTTACTAGTTCTCTCATGGTTCTATTTCATCCTCATGTTTCAGGTCACCTCGATTGCATCGAAACGGCAGGTGGAGTAGCACATGCCGCACTTGATGCACTTCTCCTGGGCGATGAAGTGCACCTCCTTCTTTTCTCCGCTGATCGCCTGGGTGGGGCAGGCCTTGAGGCAGGCCCCGCAGCCGGTGCACGCCTCCGGGATGATCCTGTACTGGATCAGGGCCTTGCAGACCTTGGCCGGGCAGGTTCCCTCCTCGATATGGGCCAGGTACTCCTCCCTGAAGTACTTCATCGTGGTGAGCACCGGGTTGGGAGCGGTCTGTCCCAACGCGCAGAGGGCCGTGTCCTTGATCGAGTAGGCCAGATCCTCCAGGGTCTGAAGATCCTCCACCGTGCCCCGTCCCTCGCAGATGTCGATCAGGATCTCCAGCATCCGCTTGGTGCCGATGCGGCAGGGCACGCACTTGCCGCAGCTCTCGTCCTGGATGAAATCCATGAAGAAGCGGGAAATATCGACCATGCAGGTCCGGTCGTCGGCCACGATCATGCCCCCGGAGCCCATGATGGCCCCTACCTTGGCCAGGGACTCGTAATCCACGGGCAGGTCCAGCATTTCCTGGGGGATGCAGCCTCCCGAGGGTCCCCCGGTCTGTACGGCTTTGAAGCTCCGTTCATCCGGGATGCCCCCGCCCACGTCGAAGACCACCTCTTTGAGGGTGATGCCCATAGGCACCTCGACCAGGCCGGTGTTGTTCACCTTTCCGGCCAGGGCGAAGACCTTGGTGCCCTTGCTCTTTTCCGTGCCGATCCCGGAGTACCACTTGCCGCCGTTCAGGATGATCGGCGGGACATTGGCCAGGGTCTCCACGTTGTTGATGCTGGTGGGCTTGCCCCAGACCCCGGATTGGGCCGGGAAGGGAGGACGGGGACGAGGCATACCCCGCTTGCCTTCGATGGAGGCGATCAGGGCCGTCTCCTCTCCGCAGACAAAGGCCCCGGATCCCTTCTTGATCTTGATGCGGAAGGAGAAGCCGCTTCCCAGGATGTTCTCCCCCAACAGCCCGATCGCTTCGGCGTCGGCGAGCGCCTTCTTCAGATGCTCCACGGCGATAGGGTACTCCGCCCGCACGTACACGTAGCCTTCGGAGGATCCTATAGCGTAGGCGGCGATGATCATGCCCTCGATGATGGTGTGGGGATCCCCCTCCAGCACGGCCCGGTCCATGAACGCTCCTGGGTCTCCCTCGTCGGCGTTGCAGATCATGTATTTCGGTTGCCCCGAGGCGGCTCGGGTGAAAGACCACTTGCGTCCGGTCGGGAACCCGGCCCCGCCGCGGCCCCGCAGGCCCGAGCTCAGAACTTCTTCAACCACGGCCTCGGGGTCCATCTGCCTCAGCACCTTGGCCACGGCGGCATAGCCGTCTCTTTCGATGTACTGCAGCATATCGGTGGGATCGATCTCCCCACAGTTTCTCAAGACGACCTTCTGCTGGTTCTTGTAGAACGGGATCTCGCTGGCCAGGGCTATTTTTCTGCCGCTGGGAGGATCGGTGTACAGCAGACGTTCTACGGGTTGTCCCTTCTCCGCGGTCTGGCTGACGATCTCGGGGACATCTTCCGGGCTCACCCCTCCGTAGAAGATCCCGTAGGGGTCCACAACCAGTACGGGAGCCTGTGCGCAGAAGCCATGACAACCGGTGGAAACGATCTGTGCGTCCAGTTTCCTCTTGCCGAGTTCCTCCTGGAAGGCCTTCATTATCTCCTCGGCGCCGTGAGCCCGGCAGCCGGTCATGCAGATGCGGATCCGCACCTGGTCTTTGTCTCTCTCCCGCTTCAATCTTTCCTGCAGAGCCTGCAGCTCTTCGGGACTGTCGATCCTCTGTACGCTCACTGTCTTCCTATCTTTAGGCATGGTAGCTCCGTGCATCAGCTCTGATAGCTCTTCAGAATTTTACGCACCTTGGCTGCTGTCAATTTTCCGTAGTACTTGTTTCCGATCATCATCACCGGGGCCAGAAAGCAGGTGCCCAGGCAGCGGACCACTTCCAGACTGAACAGTTTGTCCTCCGTGGTATCCTTGCCGTCCAAATCGAGATAGGAGCGGATCTCATCCAGAACCATCTGACCGCCCCGGATGTGGCAGGCGGTTCCCATGCACATCTTGATGATGTTTTTGCCCCGGGGGGTAAGGGAGAACTGGGAGTAGAAACTGATCACTCCATAGATGTGGCTCAGGGGGATCTTGAGGTGTTTGCCCACCGCCTCCAGGGCCTCTACGGGCAGGTAGCCCAGTTCCTCCTGGATATCCTGGAGCAGGCTCATAAGTGCTCCCTGGCCCTCCTCCGGCGGGTACACCTGCAGCAGGGCGGTGATGTCGGAAACGGCGGTCTGGGTGCTCATGGGTTTATCCCTCCTGCCCGCTGCCCCGCAGGTAAGCGCTCCAGTAGCTCATGCCCACGAACACGACGCCGCCGATGATGTTGCCGATCGTGACGGGCAGGAGATTCTTCCACAGGAAGGCGAGCCAGTTCAGAGATTCAGGTGCTACCCCTGCAGGAGCGGCGACTGCCCCGATAGTCTTGAGGAATAACCCCGTTGGGATGAAGTACATATTGGCAACCGAGTGCTCGAAGCCGAGGGCCACGAATCCCATGATAGGGAAGAATATCGCGAAGATTTTGCCGATGGTTTGACGAGCGGCCAGGGCCATCCAGACCGCCAGACAGACCAGCCAGTTGCAGCCCACGCCCCGCAGCAGGGCTTGAATGAAAGGCAGATTGACCTTTCCGTAGGCGATCTTCACCGCCGCTGCGCCGAGGGCGCCGTCACTAAGGCGCCACAGCCCGGAAAACACGAACAGCAGGGCGATGAGGATCGAGCCGATGAAATTGGCAACGTACACCAGGGCCCAGCGTTCCAGCATACGGCCGAAGGTGATCTCCTTGGTAATGGCACTGGAGATCATCAGATTGTTCCCTGTGAACAGCTCCGCCCCGGCGATGATGACCAGCATCAGCCCCAGGCTGAACACCGACCCGGTCATGAATTTGGTGAATCCTACACCCAGGTGAGCGGCCATGTCGAAGCTCACGGTGGTCGCCAGCATGCCGCCGAAGCCTATATAGGCCCCGGCCAGTATGCCCAGAACCAGCACCGAGAGCCAGGGGGAGGTGGTCTTGCCCACGCCCACCTTCTGAGCCACGGTTTCGGCTATGGTGTTGGGGGCTTTGTCCTCGATGCTGGGTATCGGGAAGCTGATCGAGCGGACGATCTTCTCCACGTCCACCGAACCCTTGGCCCTTTCCTGCTCTTTGCGCTTGATGGCCTTCTGCACCGTGGATAGGATCTCCTCCGGAGTGAAGGGTTTGGCCAGGTAATCCACGGCCCCGCGCTTGAGAGCATCCGTGGCCCGCTCCACCGCGGGAAAACCGGTGATCATCACGATGGCCGCATAGGGGCAGCGCTTGTCTATCATTTCCACAGTGTCGATGCCGTTCAACTCGGGCATCTTCCAATCGCAGAGGATCACGTCGAACTCGCCCTCTGCGGCTAGCTCCAGGCCACTGCGGGCACTGGCCGTGGTGACCACCTCGTATCCTTCAGCGCCGAAGATGCGGCTGCAGGATTCCAGTACGATCTTCTCGTCGTCGATCACCAGCATTTTCTTCGTCTTGTCTTTACTGTCGCTCATTTTCGTTTATCCCTCGTTTGTTGTTTTACCAGATTTCCGCGCTCAGGCGGCTCTCCAGCCAGCGCTTCTGCTGCGGGGTCAGCTCCCCGATTTGACTTTCGATCCAGTGAACATCCCCGGTGAGGATGGCCAGCTTCTCCGGACCGGTGAGATCGTAGTCCTGCAATGCCTCCGGTCCGTAGTAGAACAGGCTGGTAACGAACTCGCTGTCTACGGCGGCTCGTTCCAGGACCCGGATGACTTCGTCCTTGTGGATCAGTTCCTGTTTTTCCGGCGGCTCGGTGGCCGCCTTTTCCAACACCTTCTTCACCGTGGTCAGCAGCATGTCCGGAGTAAAGGGCTTCTCGATGTAGTCCGAAGCACCGAGCTTCATAGCCTGCACGGCGCTCTGCACCGTAGCGTAACCGGTGAAAATGACCACCGGCGTTGCCGGTTTGGAGCGCTTGATATCCCGCAGGATACGCATTCCCCCGATTTCCGGCATCCGTATGTCGGTCAGCACCAGAGCGTAGTCCTGAATCATGGCCCGCTCCAGCCCCTCCCGGCTGGAGATCGCCGGGTCGACCTCGAAATCCTCAGGAGTCAGGATCTTCTTCACACTGTCCAGGATGATCTGCTCATCATCGATCACCAGTACTTTCTTCTTTTCCATATCTGTATCGTACCTCTTCAGGTTAGATTTCCTCTTGTTCTTCCTCGAAGGCCTTGTGCACCGCCGTGATCAGCTCATCCGGCGTAAACGGCTTGGCGATAAAATGGGTCGCACCCATCCGCATGCCGCTGGAGATCGTTTCCGGAGTCGGATAACCGCTCATTACGAGGATGGGCAGATGGGGCAGATTCTCCCTGACGTTGCCTATGAGATACATGCCATCATACTCGGGCATGATTACGTCGACAAGCAGAAGGTCGAATTTTTCCTGTTCCAGCATCGCAAGGGCTTCCTTCACGCTGGAGGTCGGGCTGGCTGTGTAGCCCCCCGACTCCAGGATGCGCTTGCAGCTGGCCAGAACGACCCGGTCATCATCGACGATCAGGATTTTCTTTTTCATTGGTCCTTTTCCACAGGAAGGGAGATTGTGAACACGCTGCCTTCTCCCACGGCGCTGCGCACCCGGATCGTGCCGCCGTGCCGCTCGATGATGCCCTGGGACACCGACAACCCCAGTCCGGTTCCCTTGCCGACCTCTTTTGTCGTGAAGAAGGGATCGAACAATTTGTCCAGATGATCTGCCGGAATGCCGCATCCGGTGTCGTTGATCTCCACCTCAATGGCTTTTCCTGCACCGGCAGCGGTGGTGACCCGCGTATAGATGTTGATATGCCCGCTTTTTTCCGTTGCGTCGATGGCGTTCAGGATGATATTCAGGATGACACTCTGCACCTGGCTGCGATCCAGGGTGCGCATCGGGATATCTTCTCCCGGGTCGAAGCAGAAGATCACACCTTTAACCAGCGCCTGGTTGGCCACCAGGGGAATTGTCTGCTCGATCAGGTCGTTGATGTCGGTTGGTTCGGGTTCGATCTTGGTCTGCCGGGAGAAGTCCAGCAGACCTTTTACGATCATGCGTACCCGCTCGGTGGCATCGGCGATCGTTTGCAGATCTTCCCGGATCTCGTCGTTGATATCCTCCCGCCGCAGCAGCATGTGGGTGAAGGTGAGCACCCCGGTCAGGGGGTTGTTGATCTCATGGGCAACTCCGGCGGCCAAACGGCCGACTGAAGCCTGCTTTTCCGACTGCAGCAACTTCAGCTCGCTCTCGGCCCGCTGGGACCGATCCCGCTCCCTCAGGGAGGAGAGCATCTCCTGAAAGGTCCTCTGAAGAACCCCGATTTCACTAGATGAGATCGGTCCTATCTGCGGGGACAGATCTCCCGCCGAGACCCGGCGACTTACGTCGATCAGGCGCTGCACCGGGTTGAGGATCCTCTGGCTCAACACATAACCCATGGCTATGGCGATGAGCATTCCCGAGGCCGTGATCAGGATGAAGACCAGGAGGGTGTTGCGTCTGATGTCGACGTATTTGGCCTCGAGCAAGCCGACGTAGAGGATGCCGACCCGGCTCGCAAAGATATCCACGATCGGCTCGTAGGCGGTGATGTACCAGTCGTTGACCACGAAAGCCCTGTCGATCCAGCGTTCTCCCTCTCTGAGTACCTTGTTCCGCACTTCTTCGGATACCCGGGTACCGATAGCCCTCCGGCCTTCGGAGGTCATGACATTGGTGGAGACGCGCAGATCGTTGAAGAATATCGTTGCGGTCCCTATACTCTGACCCTGATACACCTCCTCTCGGAACACCGTCTCCCGTACCCGGTCCACGATCTCGTAGCTTCGGTTCAACAGCACTCCGCCGTAGGCTGCCCCGACAAGAGTGTTGCCCTGGTACAGGGGAACTGCGCAGGTGATGGTCATTCCGGAGGTCTCTTCGGTTTCCAGCCGAGGCGCGGCCATCGGCGTGGGGATCAGCTCGATCCGAGCCTGCTCGGCCAGCTCAGGATTCTCCGCGTTCAGAGTCTGGCGATCCAGGATCACGGTACCGGATACGGCGGAGCGCGTTTCCAGGCAGAGCACGGCCGCGGGGTTGCCGGGGGCGGGGAGCCCCGGTTCAGCTTCTTCATTTTCGCGGCGGCCGAGGCGGACCAAGGTTCGACCGGTGGGATCCACGATGCCGGCGAAGTCCAGCCGCATTTCCCCCGCCAGAGTCCTGAGCCGCTCATGCAGGTATTCGGTATCCTGAAGTGAAACCGCCTCCAGACAGCCTCGTTCCTGCCCGGCGATCTGCAGGGCCAAGTGGAGGCGGGTTTCGACGTTGTTGTAGATCTCCCGGGCTGCATTCAGGTCCAGGCGCACACGATTCGTCGCTTCGTTCAGGACGGATTTGTTGAGCAATTGCACGCCAACCAGTAGAGAGAGGCCTCCGACGAGAACGCAGACTCCGAGAAAAGCAGAGATGAGGCGGAAACGGGTGGTGTATATCACGACTGTGCTGAAACATTAGCCTAAACATGAGTAAAATGTCAAGGTATAGTGATAAAATTCACGATTGGAGACGGGGGCGGATCGGAGGCGGGCCGGCCGGGGGCGGATGTGGATCGGAGACGGGAAAACACTGGCCTTTATCAAGTGGTTGGTGGTACATTATTGGCGATGAGCACAGGAGAATCGAGCTCCACCTCCCCCACCATCGCGGGGTTGATCCTGGCCGGCGGGCGCAGCACCCGCATGGGGGGCATGGAAAAGAGCCGAATCCCGCTTGACGGAGTTCCTCTGATCCAAAGTATATCTGAATTGCTCCAGAGTCTGTTTGCCCAGGTGATCGTGGTGACCAATCGACCCGATCTTCATCGGGACCTGAGCGAGGCAGTGCAGATCGTCTCCGATCACTATAAAGGACGAGGACCCCTGGGGGGGATTCACGCGGGATTGCGCAGGACCGACGCGGATGCTCTGTTCTGCCTTGCCTGCGATATGCCTTCCCTGGATCGGGAGCTGATACAGCGCCAGGCGCAGCGGTTCCGAAATGACTTCACACGGGGCTGTCGGGCTCTGATTCCCCGCATCGGCGGGCTGATCGAACCGCTGCACGGCATCTACCACAGGGCGCTCGAGCCCCTGGCGCGGGAGATCTGCAGCGGCGCAGGGGGATACTCGATTCGTGTGCTTCTGGCGCGGGCTCGGACCTGCTACTGGGATCTGGAGGATACTCCCCGGATCCGCAGGGCTTTTTCCAATTTGAATACACCGAAGGACCTCAGCGTCCACCTGGACGCCTCGGGGAGATCATAAGGGTGCGCAGACTCGATATCGTCCGCATCGAGGGGGAGCTGCGGGAGGCTCGGGATGACCTGATAACCGAAGAAATCTCCCTCCAACTCCTGGCGGCGCATCGACGCATCGCCGTGCTGATGTGCTCTCCGGGAGACCTGGATGACCTGGTCCGTGGTTTCTTCTTCACCAACGGCTTCATACAGTCGGCCGATCAGATTC
Organism: uncultured Spirochaetaceae bacterium; assembly: GCA_964588355.1. GTDB lineage: Bacteria > Spirochaetota > Spirochaetia > SZUA-6 > DRHE01 > JAFGQJ01. The sequence continues at coordinate 10,782 of CAZPPB010000006.1, forward strand.
AGAAGATAGTCGTGAACAGGGCTACCTGGAGCGCCTTTGTTCAGCTGGCTCCGGAGGTAGATGCCGAGAGTTTTCGATTGAGCGGGGTGATCGGGTCGGCCTGCGGCTCCACGCTTTCTTCCGAAGGGGGAAGCGATCAGCCGGATCAGGAGCTCTCCGAAGTTTCGCCAACTCCGGCTGTCCCTGCCGGTCCGATCGACACCGGGGCTGTGGGGCAGCGGATACGGGTCGCTTCCTCCTATATCAGCACTCTGATGGAGGAGTTCCGGGGGCGCTCCGAGCTGCACCGAAAAACCGGAGGCGTGCACGCCGCTGCTCTGGCGGACCGGGATGGGCTGCTGGTTTTTCGTGAAGACATAGGCCGCCACAACGCCGTGGACAAGGTGATCGGCGCCTGCCTGGGGAAGTGCGGCGAATTCGGTGACAAGCTCCTGCTGACCAGCGGGCGGCTTTCCTCCGAAATCCTCCAGAAGGCTGCAGCCTGCAGTTTGCCGATCGTCGTTTCCCGCAGCGCTCCCACGGATCGCTGCGTAGCCGCTGCCCGGGAGCGGAACATAACGCTGATCGGTTTCGCCAGAGGCCGCAGGATGAATATCTACAGCGGCGAGCAGAGGATCGGCGGAGGATATTTGACATCCCCGAAGATTCCGCAATATACTCCGGATCAAGATGAGGGGAAGCAATGAAGATAGCACTCAGCGGTAAGGGCGGCGTCGGCAAGAGCACACTGGCGGCCATGATCGCCCGGGTCGTACGGGATCGGAGCAACAAGGTGGTGGTCATCGATGCCGATCCCGACATGAACCTGGCCACTATTTTCGATATCCCCGTGGATCGGCAGATCACACCAATAATAGAGATGAAAGAGCTGATCGCCGAGCGCACGGGAACCGAGGTCGGTGAACCTGCGCCGTTCTTCACGATGAATCCGAAGGTCGACGACATCCCCGAAAAGTACTGGATCGATCAGAACGGTGTTAAGCTTCTGGTCATGGGAACCGTGCAGAGGGGCGGGGGCGGGTGCGCCTGTCCTGAAAACGCTTTCCTCAAGAGCCTGCTCGGTCATATGATGATCGCCCGCCAGGAGTGGGTCATCCTCGATATGGAGGCCGGCATCGAACACCTGGGCCGCGGAACCGCCCTGGGGGTGGACTATATGCTCGTCGTGGTGGAACCGAACCGCACCAGCGCTGAAACGGCTCACCGCATCCAAAGATTGGCTGCCGACATCGGGATCAAGAGGGTCCGGGTCGTGGGCAACAAGGTGCGCAACGACTCCGATGAGCAGCTGATCCGAAAGGCATGCGACGGACTGGAGATCCTCGGTTTCCTGCCGCTTTCCGAGCAGATCCGTCAAATCAGCACGGGGGAGACCTCCCTGGAGGAGATCGACGCGCAGACCCTGGGGCTGGTTCAGGAATTGGTAGATCGCCTCACCTGAAGCACCGCGGTGCTGCGCCGATCCGCGTTCGAAGTTTCCTGCAGCAGTTGATTCCGACGGTTGTTTCTAATTGGTAATTTGGTGCGTTTTTTGGTAAAATACAAAATGCTCAAAAAAATGTTGAATCTCTTCCTGTTCTGGTCTATAATGCAACCACTATTGTCGGGTTTATAGAGGTACGGAGAGTGATTTGCTGCAATTCAGCGGCCTCTGAACATATATCCCAACTGTGTATCACTTTTAAAGGGTCATGCGCAGACAGCAGACATCATCATTCCTTTCAACTTGGCCCTTTGATGAGCATCAGGCATCAGGATGAGGAACAGAGATCGAAAAACTAGCCGTTATTGGAAACGGCACAACGTTCACCTCCCCTTTGAATCCTCTGATAGAAACAAGTTCTTTTTTAAAACAATACTTGGAGGTACTTGATGGCCAAAGAACTTAAGTATGCGGACAAAGCCTCGCAGCAGCTGTACAAGCGGGCTCAGGAGGAGCAGATCTCCACCGTGTGGGACCGCTATGACGCGATGCAGCCCCAGTGTGGCTTCGGAACCCTTGGATTGTGCTGCCGGAACTGCAGCATGGGTCCCTGCCGTATCGATCCGTTCGGCGACGGACCGAAGCTGGGTATCTGCGGGGCCGATGCAGATACCATAGCCGCGCGAAACATCGCCCGCATGGTCGCCGGTGGAGCGGCCGCGCACTCCGATCACGGCCGGGATATCGCCCACACCCTGTTGCTGATCTCCAAGGATCCGAACGCCGACTACAAGGTTAAAGACGTGCGCAAGCTGAAGGCTATCGCGGAGATCTACGGGATAGAGACCAAGGACAAAGAGCTGAAGGAGATCACCAAGAAGGTCGCCGAGGCAGCCCTCAACGAGTTCGGCCAGATGGAAGGCACACTGCGCATGGCCACCACGGCTCCCCCCGCCCGGCTGAAGCTCTGGAAGGAGCAGGGCATCATGCCCCGGGCCATCGACAGGGAAATCGTGGAGATCATGCACCGCACCCATATCGGAGTGGATGCGGACTACAAGAATCTCATGAAGCAGAGCATGAGGGCCGCCCTGGGCGACGGCTGGGGCGGCTCGATGATCGGCACCGAACTTTCCGATGTGATCTTCGACTCTCCGAGGATCCAGAAATCCAGTGCGAATCTCGGGGTGTTGAAGAAAGACGCGGTGAATCTGGTGGTGCACGGCCATGAACCCACGTTGTCGGATATCATCGCCGTGGTCAGCCAGAGCGAGGAGCTGGTGAAAAAGGCCAAGGAAAAAGGAGCCAGCGGTATCAACCTGGCCGGGATCTGCTGCACGGCCAATGAGATCCTGATGCGCCACGGCATCCCTCTGGCCGGCAGCTTCATGCAGCAGGAGCTGGCCGTCATGACCGGCGTCGTCGATCTTATGGTCGTGGACGTCCAGTGTCTCATGCCGGGTATAGCTCAGGCCGCCAAGCACTTCCACACCAAGCTGGTCACCACCTCCCCCAAAGCGAAGATTCCCGGTTTCCAGCATGTCGAATTTGAAGAAGAAAAAGCCGTGGAAATCGCCACCCAGATCGTCGAGGCGGCCATCGACAATTTCCCCAACCGGGACGGACAGAAGATCGAAGTGCCCCGGTTCACCGAGGGGATCGTGGCCGGCTTCAGCACGGAGAGCGTGTTCCAATTCCTCGGCGGTACCTACCGTTCCACCTATCGTCCCCTGAACGACGCGGTGATCGCCGGCCGCATACGCGGTGCGGCAGGAGTGGTCGGCTGCTCCAATCCCAACGTGGAGTACGAGGAGGGGCACATCAAGATGGTCAAGGAGCTGATCAAGAACGACGTTCTGGTGGTTACCACCGGATGTAATGCCATCTCCTGCGCCAAACACGGTTTGCTCCAGCCGGAGGCGGCCTTCAAGATGGCGGGGGAAGGCCTGCAGGAGGTGTGCCGGGCCGTGGGAATCCCGCCGGTTCTGCATCTGGGCTCCTGCGTGGACAACAGTCGCATCCTGCGGGTCCTGGCCAACGTAGTGGCCGAGGGGGGGTTGGGCGAGGATATCTCCGATCTACCCGTTGCCGGTGCGGCTCCGGAGTGGATGAGCGAGAAAGCGGTTTCCATCGGATTGTACTTCGTGGCCTCCGGCGTCTACACCATGATCGGCCATCCGCTGCCCATGACCGGCAGCAGGAATCTGTACAAGTACCTCACCGAGGAGATCGAGCAGGAAGTCGGCGGCAAATGGGATTTCGAGCTGGATCCGGTCGAGGCCGCCCACAAGATGATCAAACATATCGACAAGAAGAGGCAGGCCCTGAAGCTGAAGCCGATGATGTACGACCAGGCTCTGAAGCCGGCGGTGTGAGGCATATATGGCGAAAAGAATCACGGTAAAAATCGAGCGCTGCATGGGTTGTCACACCTGCGAACTGGCCTGTGCCATCGCTCATTCGGCGAGCAAGGATATCGAAACTATGATGGTGTCAGGGGAAAAACCGGGCTATAGGATTCACGTGGAATCCTACGGCCCCCGCGCCATACCTCTGAACTGCCAGCACTGCGATGAGCCGGCCTGCGCATTGGCCTGTCCAACCGGGGCCGTGCATCGCAAAGCCCCGGGAAAGCCCGTGCTGTTCGATAAGGAACGCTGCATCGGCTGTGGAATGTGCGTGCAGGCCTGTCCCTTCGGAGTCATCACCATGAGCACGGAGGGCAAGGGAGTGCTGAAGTGCGATCTATGCATAGAGCGGTTGGCGCAGGGAATGGAGCCGGCCTGCGTATCCTCCTGTCCGACCCACGCCCTGGTGTTCGAGGAGGACAGGAAATCAGCCCAGGCGAAACGCCAACTGGTTGCTGAAAAAATGGCTGCCGCGACGGATGCCGGTGAGGCGACAGATATCGGCGGCGGGGCCAAGGAGGTGTAGGGAGTAGATGATGACCGTGACTGTATGCGTAGGTAGCTCCTGTCACATCAAGGGATCGCGCCAGATCATCGTGCGCTTCAATGAGCTGCTCAAGGAACACGGTCTGGAAGACAAGATCGAATTGCAGGGATCGTTCTGTATGGAACGCTGTGGTGAGGGGCTGAACTGGCAGATCGATGATGAGCCGGTTACCAGCAGCAGCGTCGAAGAGGCGATCAGTACGTTCAAGGACAAGGTGTTGAAGCCGCAGACCGGAACCGGAGCAGGCGGTTGAACCGGGTGACGACTGGAGGTGTTCGTAAACAGGAAGGTATCGGTGGCTGAGAAAGATCCTCCGGACGGGCGGGAGACATCACCGTATATCGCGGCAATCCTCGAACATACCCCCAACGGGGTGCTGCTGGTGGACAGGGAGACCCGCATCCAGTACGTCAACCCCTCCTTCCGTACCATGTTCCACTGCGGGGAGGAGAAGCTCCTGGGGCGGCCGGCGGCTGGCTTCGTGCACTGTGACTGTTTCGAACGGGCCATCGAAGCCGGCGGGAATCTCATGGTCAAGGAGAGCATTCCGGACCACGAGGTGAGCTTCCGAGTGGGGCTGTTTCCCATCGAAGGAGAGGATCTGTACTGTGGGATCTTCATCGATATCTCCGAGGAGGAGGCTGCGAAGAAGCACCTGCGGAACCTTCGGGCGCAGACCCTGGAGCGGGCGCAGGAGGTGATCTCCCGGCAGATGAAAACGGCCCAGGAAATCGCCCGTCTGCTGGGGGAGACCACGGCGGAGACGAAGATCCTGCTGGTCAAGCTGATGTCGCTCTTTGAAGAAGACAAGGAATGAGGCTGTTCTACGAGTGGGGTACGCGGCAGGTTCATAAACACGGCGAGGAGCTTTGCGGCGACAACATCGCCATCTCCCGCCAGCCCGAGTGGGTCACCCTGGCTCTTTCCGACGGGCTGGGAAGCGGGGTCAAAGCCAATATACTGGCGACCCTGACCACTCAGATCGCCATCCGCATGCTGGAAGAAAAGCTGTCCCTGGGGGAGGTCGTACAGACCCTGAGTGAAACCCTGCCGGTCTGTGCTATCCGCAAGGTAGCCTACAGCACCTTTGCGATAGCCCAGTTTTTCAGCGAAGGGTATGCCAGGGTCGTGGAGTTCGACTCGCCCCATGCGATTGTTCTGAGGCAGCGCAAGATTCAACCCGTTTCCTATGATGAGCGGGTCGTGGATGGCAAAACCATTTGGGAAACGGTGCTGAACCTGCAGGAGGGGGATTGGGTGGTGTTCGTTTCCGACGGCGTGTTGAACGCCGGGATCGGAGGTGCCTATCCCCTCGGCTGGGGTTGGGAACTGGCAGCCGGCTTCCTTGAGAAACACGCCCACCGGGGTTTGACGGCTCTGCAGCTTGCGGACAAGGTCGCCGAGGCGGTTAGCGAGCTGTATCTGGGAAAACCCGGCGACGATGTGAGCATCGTGGTCATCAAGGTCCGGCACAAGCAGGTGGCCACGGTGTTCACAGGGCCGCCGGCCAAGCAGGGCGACGACGGCCAGCTGGTCCACCGCTTCGTCAGCAGGGTCGGAAAATTGGTGGTCTGCGGCGGTACTACGGCAAAGATCGTGGCCAAACATCTGGGTTGTCCCCTGGAGGTTGATCTGAGCACGATCACCGACGATGTGCCGCCGATCGCCCGGCTCGAGGGCGTAGACCTGGTTACGGAGGGAATCCTCACGCTGACCCAGGTGCGGGATATGCTGAGGCAGGGGCTAGATCTGGATGCGGTTCAGTACCGAAACGACGGCGCCGCCAGTCTGCTGCGGTACTTGCTGGAGGCGGATCACGTCCATTTTGTCGTGGGTCAGGCGGTGAATCCCTCCCACCAGAATCCGGATCTGCCCCATCAACTCGGGATTCGGCCGTCGGTTGTCCGGGAGATTGCCACGGAACTTCGCAGCAGGGACAAGGAAGTCATATTTGAGGTGGTATGAAAGATGGATAGAGAGCTTGTAACACAGATCGTCGAGCGCTACGAGGGTGATTCGGGCATGCTGATCCCCATGATGCAGGATCTGCAGGCCGAGTACGGCTATCTTCCCGCCGAGCAGCTGCGTGCAATAGCCGAGGAATTGAAGGTTCCTCTGACCCGGGTTTACGGGGTGGCGATGTTCTATTCCTCCTTCCGGCTCTCCCCCAAGGGCGCTCACGAAGTGACTCTGTGCATGGGTACGGTCTGTTATCTCAAGGGCGCCCCCCGGATATCCGAGGCGATCTGCCAGGAGTACGGCATCGAGCCTGGGGGCACCACCGCGGACAGGATGTTCACTTTACAGGCGGTGAACTGCGTAGGTGCCTGCGCACTGGCTCCGGTCATGATCGTCGACGGCAAGTACTACGACGGGGTAACCCCGGAATCGGCGCTGGGAATTCTCGGTGCTCTGACTCCCGAAGTGGAGGGTTCCGTCGCCGCTCCGGCGCCGCAGAGCAAGGCAGGGGGTAGCTAAGTGGCCACGGCAACCGAAGCAGCAGTCCAGAAGATCATTCACAGCCCCAAAGAGCTCGAAGCTTACCGGAAAAAGCGCGAAAAAAACAAAAAGAAGAACACCCGCATCGTGCGGGTCTGCATCGGTACCGGATGCGCGGCCAAGGGCTCCCGTCGTTTGTACGAGCTGTTCTGCGAGGCGGCCGGGGGGGCAGAGCAGGCGGGGGGCGGCAACGGGAGCAACATCGTGATCGAGTCCAAGCACGTAGGCTGTCACGGTCTGTGCGAGCTGGGGCCCATCGTGGTGATCGATCCGGGGGAAATCCTCTACCACAGTGTCGAAGAGCCGGATGTAGCGGAGATCTTCCGAGAGACCGTATTGGGGGGGAGGGTCGTAGAACGGCTGCTGTACGAGGATCCCAAGACCAAGAAGAAGGTGAAAACTCCGGCGGAAATTCCCTTCTACAACGTGCAGAAACGGATCGTTCTCGAGCATAACGGTCACATCGACCCAACCAGCATCGACGACTACATCTCCGTGGGCGGGTACTCCGCCCTGGCCAAGGCTCTGGGCTCCATGGAACCTGAAGGGATTATCGAGCAGGTGGAGGAGGCGGGGCTGCGTGGCCGCGGCGGAGGAGGATTTCCCACGGCCCGGAAGTGGCGCAGCTGCCGCCGGGCTGAAAGCCCCGATGGCATTCGCTACGTGATCTGCAATGGGGATGAAGGGGATCCAGGCGCCTTCATGGATCGCTCCGTGATGGAGGGCAACCCTCATGGGGTGCTGGAAGGCATGGTCATCGGGGCGTACGCGGTCGGGGCTTCCCAAGGCTACATCTACGTGCGTAATGAATACCCCCTGGCTGTGGAGCATCTGAAGCGGGCCATGGAACAGGCCCGGAAGTTCGGCTTCCTGGGACAAAACATCCTGGACAGCGGTTTTTCTTTCGATATCCGCATCAACCGGGGCGGCGGGGCCTTCATCTGCGGTGAATCCACGGCGCTGATGGCCTCCTTGGAGGGACGAACAGGAGAGCCCAGGGCCAAGTACATCCATACGGTGGAAAGCGGTTTGAACGGCCGACCTACGGTGCTGAACAACGTGGAAACCTGGGCCAACGTGACGGCCATCATCGGCATGGGATCTTCCGAGTTCGCCTCCGTCGGCACCGAGGGCTCGAAGGGGACCAAGGTGTTCAGCCTGGTCGGCAAGATCACCAACACCGGGCTGGTGGAGGTCCCCATGGGGATCACCCTGCGCCGCATCATCGAGGATATCGGCGGCGGGGTGCAGAACGGCAAGGCCTTCAAGGCGGTCCAGACCGGAGGACCTTCGGGGGGCTGCATCCCGGCTGAGCAGCTGGACGCCCCGGTGGATTTCGATGAGCTCACCCGGCTGGGTTCGATGATGGGCTCCGGCGGTATGATCGTCATGGACGAGGACACCTGCATGGTGAATGTGGCCAAGTACTTCCTCGGATTCCTTAAAGCAGAATCCTGCGGCAAGTGCACCCCCTGCCGGGAGGGGATCGCCCAGATGCTCGCCATTCTCGAACGGATCAGCACAGGAGAGGGAGAGCTGGAAGACCTCGACAGCCTGGAGACCCTGGCCGAGCTGGTGATGGAAGGCTCCCTGTGCGCTTTGGGCAAGACGGCGGCTAACCCGATTCTATCCACCCTCAAGTATTTCCGAGGGGAGTACGAGGAGCATATCCGAAACAAGCATTGCCCGGCCAGGGAATGCAGGGGGCTGTTCATCTACAAGATCGATCCGGAAAGCTGCACGGGCTGCGGAATCTGCCGCAAGAACTGTCCCGTAGAGGCGATCAGCGGCGAGCGCAAACAGCCCCACGTGATCGATCAGGGGATCTGCACAAAGTGCAACACCTGCTTCGAAAAGTGTCCCTTTGGGGCGATTGTGAAAGTATAAGGAGGCTACAGAGAGTGCCTACAGTAACGATAGAGGGAAAAACTGTCAAAGTGCCTCGGGAGTCCACGATCCTGCAGGCGGCCCGGAAAGCCCATGTGTGGATCCCCACCCTTTGCTATCACCCCGCGGTTACCAGCCTGGGATCCTGTCGGATCTGCATGGTGGAGATCGAAGGTTCCGATGGTGCTCCCGGCAGACTGGTTACGGCCTGCAACTACCCGGTTCGGCGGGATATCACTGTGAGCGTTTCCAGCCGGCGGGCTGCCGGGGTGCGCAACGGGGTGATGCAGCTGCTTCTGGCCCGTGCCCCGGAGTCCGAGGAGTTGCAGGAACTGGCCCGCCGTATGGGTGTGAAGGGTACGCCCTATCCAAAAGTCACCGAAAGTCAGCGCAACTGCATCCTCTGCGGTTTGTGCGTGTCGGTTTGCGAGGAGGTGATCGGGGCTTCGGCCATCGGCTTCGCCGGCCGGGGTGTGGAACGCGTGGTAGCCGCTCCGTTTCGAGAGGCCTCGGAGACCTGCATCGCCTGCGGGGCCTGTGCCGTGATCTGCCCGGTGGGTACGATCCAGGTACGGATTCACATGGATACAGGAGAGGCGGAGATCTCTCCATTCAAGAGCCGCTCGAAGTTGCTGATCTGCGAGGAGTGCGGTACCCGCATGGTAAGTGTTCCCGTAGCCCAGACCATGAATGACAGGCTCAATATAGATTGGGAGGAGTTCCGGCATCTGGCCCGGCTCTGTCCCGAGTGCCGCAGAAAACACGCCGTCAAAGCACTCGGGCTCGGAGCAGGGGAGGACAGTGTAACCCCTCTCGAAAAAATACAGGTTAACGAAGCTAATAATTAGATCCAGAAAGGAGTCTTGAAGAGATGTCCAAGATCATCGCCACTGCAGCAATCCGCGGGGCCCATGCCATGGTCGCCCGGGCGGAGGAAGACCTCCAAAAAATGATCAAATCCAAAGGGAAGGATACTCAGGTTGCCTATCCCAACACGGCCTACTATCTGCCGATTATGCTCCTGTTCCTGGGGCAGAAGGTGCAGAAGATCGGGGATCTGGAGGAGAGCTTCCAGGAGGCCAAGAAGCTCCTGGGGCGGGTGCCCGAAAATGATCTATGGCTTCCCTATCTCGGGGAAACCCTCGATTCCGGTGTGGCCACCCTGATCGCCGAGGAGATCATCGAGAGCCTCAAGTACGTCAACGGGAATCCCGCCGAGGGCATCTGGCTGGGTTTCACAGGCGACAACATCCTGCGGCAGCAGGGGATCAAGCTGGTAGACGGAAGGATGCCCGGTTTCGTGGCCATCGCCGGCTGTACCAAGAAGAACAGCGAGGCGGTGGAGTTGATCCAGGGCTTCCAGGCCCGGAACATCCTCGTTTTTATGGCGGGTCATACCAACGGCAAAGCCATAGCCGAACAGCTGCACGAGGAAGGGGTGGAGATGAACTGGGACACGTTCACCGTTCCCTACGGCAAGGAGATCACCGCGGCCATTCACGCCCTGAACTTCGCCGCCCGTTCGGCCATGACCTTCGGCGGGGTGGAAGCCGGGGATATGAAGGCCGCCCGGGAGATATTGTTGTACAACAAGGAACGGGTTTACGCCTTCGTCATGGCTTTAGGGGCGGACAGCAAGTCCAAGGGCCTGGATGACGGCCAATTGATCACCGACGAGAAGTACGCAACTGCCGCCGGGGCCATCAACTTCGGCTTTCCCGTCATCTCCGACGTGCCCATCCCGGAGATCCATCCGACAGGCATCTGCACCTACGAGCACGTAATCTCCGGTATCAAGCTGGATGAGATCATCAGCCGGGCCATCGAGCTGCGCGGGCTGACCATCAAGATCGAGGAGATCCCCATTCCCGTACCCTACGGCGCCGGTTTCGAAGGGGAGCGGGTGCGCAAAGAGGATATGCATGTGCAGTTCGGGGGTAAGTACACAGACGCCTTCGAGCTGCTGGGCATGAAGCCGCTGGACCAGGTGGAGGACGGCAAGATCGAGGTGATCGGTCCGGAGATCGATGACATGAAGGAAGGCGAGGCCTATCCGCTGGGAATCGTAGTCGAGGTGGCCGGGCGGGAGTTCCAGGAAGACTTCGAGAGCGTCCTGGAACGCCGGATCCACGAGTTCATCTCCTGCGCCCACGGGATCTTCCACATGGGACAGCGATCGATCGTCTGGGTGCGGATCTCCAAGGAAGCGGCGCAGAAGGGATTCAAGATCAAGGATCTGGGGGAGATTCTGGTCGCCAAGATGCATGAAGACTTTACCAAGATCGTGGACCGGGTCCAGGTCAAGATCTACACGGACAAGGCCAAGGTTACCGAACTGGTCGAAATGGCCAAAGAGGTGTACAGCACCCGGGACGACAAGGTCGGCGCCATGACCGATGAGGACGTGGAGGATTACTACTCCTGCACCCTCTGCCAGTCCTACGCCCCCAACCATGTCTGCATCGTCACACCCCAGCGTCTGGGCCTGTGCGGCGCCTACACCTGGCTGGACTGCAAGGCCTCCTATCAGATCGACGAGCATGGACCCAATGAGCCTGTGAAGAAGGGTGCGGTCATCGATGCGGTCAAGGGTCAATGGGCGAACATCAACGCCTACATCGACGTGAAGTCGAACGGCAACTTGAAGAAGTTCAACGCCTACGCCATAATGGAGGAGCCCATGACCTCCTGCGGCTGTTTCGAGTGCATCGCCGCAGTGGTGCCCGAGGCCAACGGGATCATGATCGTGGACCGGGATTTCACGGGAATGACCCCGATCGGAATGACCTTCTCCTCCCTGGCCGGCCAGGTCGGGGGGGGGCAGCAGATCCCCGGTTTCACCGGAATCGGCAAGCTGTACATCTCCAGCCCGAAGTTCATCTCCGGTGAGGGCGGGCACAAGCGCATCGTGTGGATGACCAAGCAGCTGAAGGACGAGGTCGCCGAGCGAATGAAACCCCAGCTGGAGAAGGAGGGTCTGACCGATCTGTGGGACAAGATCGCCACGGAGGAAGACGCGGAGATGCCGGATCAGCTGGTGGAGTACCTCACCAAGGTGTCACATCCGGCCCTGGAGATGGAGTCCCTGTTCTAAGAGAGAGCAAAACACCTAAAGGAGTAGACTATGGCATTAACAGGCATGCAGATCTACAAAAACCTGCCCAAGACCAACTGCAAGGACTGCGGTCTGCCGACCTGTATGGCCTTCGCCATGCAGGTGGCCGCCAAACAGCGGGCCTTGACCGACTGCCCCCATATTTCAGAGGAGGGCAAGGAAGCTCTTTCCGACGCTTCTTCACCTCCCATCCGTTTGGTCAAGATCGGTCCGGAAGGAAAGACCTTCGAAATCGGACAGGAGACGGTGATGTTCCGCCACGAGGAGAAGTTTCACCGCCCCACAGGTATTGCGATCCGCATTCCCGCCGCCCTCTCCGACGAGGATGCGGCTGCGATGATCGAGCGGGCGAACAAGAGCGTGTTTCCCCGGGTCGGCGCAGTCTTGCGGGTTGCCCTCTGCGCAGTGGAGGTCGAGACCGCAGATCCCGCCGGACGGGCCAAGCTCGCCGCGGAGAAAAGCGAGATCCCCCTGATCCTGATCGGAACCAAAGCAGACGCCCTGAAAGCGGCGGTCGAGGCGGTCAAGGATCAGAAACCGCTGATCTACAGGGCAGACGCTTCTAACGTGGAAGCCCTGGCGGAGATCGCCGCAGCCGCCAAGGTGCCTCTGGCGGTTCACGGAAACAATCTCGAAGAGCTGGCCGATCTCACCGGTAAAGCCAAGGACAAGGGAGCGGAGGATCTGGTCTTGAGCTTCCTCAGCGACGGCGGGCAAACGATCAGGGATATGACGGTTGCCCGTAGGGCCGCCTTGAAGAAACAGTTCCGGCCCCTCGGCTATCCCTCGATGATCGAAGTGCAGGCGAGCTCACCCGATATGGAGGGAATCCTGGGCGGAGTGTTTGCCGCCAAATATGCGGGGATCGTCATCATAAACGGGGTGGAGCCCTGGGAGCTGCTGCCGATAATGGTCACGGTCCAGGACGTGTACACAGATCCGCAGGTGCCCAATACCGTGGAGGCCAAGCTGTACGAGATCGGAGGACCCGGCGAGAACTCTCCGGTGATGTTCACCACGAACTTCTCTCTGACTTACTTCAGCGTGGCCGGAGAGGTTGAACGCAGCAAGGTTCCGACGTATATCTGCGTCGTGGAGACCGAAGGCCTGGGAGTGCTGAACGCCTACGCTGGGGACAAGATCTCTGCGGAGTTGGTGGTAAAAACCATCGCGGAGCAGAAGGTTTCGGAAAAGGTCAAGCACCGCAAGCTGATCATTCCGGGTCTGCTGCCCATCTTCAGGGCCGAGATCGAAGACACCTCTGAATGGGAAGAGGTGATCATCGGCCCGGAATCCGCCAGGGAGATACCAGCATTCCTGCAGAAGTGGCCTAACTTCTGATTGAGCTCGAAGCGAACCCCCGCTGGCCCTGCTGTCGATGCCGGGATAACATTTAAGCGGACTGGAAGCAGTTAAAGTATGTCCACGTACTCTGTTACCTTCACCCCTCACAACAAATCGGTACGGGTCCAGGCGGATACCAGTCTACTCGAAGCAGCCCTGCAGGCGGGAATCACGATCAACAACCTCTGCGGCGGCGACGGAATCTGCGGACGCTGCAAGATGATCGTCACCCAGGGCAAGGTCACCGGCAGGGTCAGCGCCAAGCTGACCCGGGACGAAATCCGCCGCGGCTTCGTACTGGCCTGCCAGACTCCGGTGGAAGACAATTTGGTGGTGGAAATTCCGGAGGAGACCTGGGCGAAGGAGAAGCTGGTAGCGGCGCAGGACGCGGCTCGCTTCCGGGATTTCAGTGAAGGCTGGGAGTACGGGAAGGATCTGGTTCCCGCCCCGCTGGTCACCAAGGTCTTCCTGGAGCTGGAAAAGCCCGATCTGGCCAACAACACGGCGGATCATCAGCGGGTCGACGATGCTATCCGCAAAGCTCTCGAGTACCGCTCGATGCAGATGGGGTTGAAGATCATCAAGAGCCTTCCCGAGATCCTCCGCCACAACGACTACAAGATCACCGCCACGGTGGGACTGCGGCGGGACATCGCCGAAGTGATGAACATAGAGGGCGGCGACACCAGCGAGCACAACTATATAGTCGTGGTGGATATGGGTACCACCACGGTCGTTGCTCACCTGGTGAACACCGATACCATGGAAACCCTCGACGCCCGGGCCTGCTTCAACTCCCAGGGGATCTACGGCCGGGAGGTGACCCGTCGGATGATCAGCGCCGAGCAGAAGGGGGTGGAGGAGCTGCAGCGGCTCCTGGTCGATGACATCAACGGGCTGATCGATCAGTTGGCCGACGCCAATAAGGTCAGATCGAAAGACATCAGCGCCGTTGTCTGCGCGGGCAATACGGCCATGGGGCATTTTCTGCTGGGTCTGTGCACGCGGAATATCCGCAGGGCCCCCTACGTGGCAGCGACCGTCTCTGCCCCGCCGCTGCGGGCCGTAGAGGTCGGGCTGAACATCAATCCCAGGGGTCTGCTGTACAGCCTGCCCGCGGTCAGCGGGTGGGTCGGCAGCGATATCACCGCGGGCATCCTCTCCACCCGTATGAACGAGAGGGAGGAGCTCAGCCTGCTTCTGGACATCGGAACCAACGGCGAGGTGGTGATCGGAAACAGGGAGTGGCTGGTATCCGCCTCCGCCTCCGCAGGGCCCGCCCTGGAGGGGGCCAGCGTAGACTGCGGCATGCGGGCCGAAGCGGGTGCGGTGGAAAAGATGTACGTAGAAAAAGGGGCCATCAAGTATCAGACCATCGACAACAAGCGGCCCAAGGGTATCTGCGGATCAGGGATCATAGACGCGGTCGCGGTGCTCCTCGAGCTGGGCTACATCAACCGCTCCGGTGATTTCGTGGAGGAAGACAGGCCGCGGGTGGAGACAGTGGAGGGGTTGAAACGGTACATCATCGCCGACGGCGGGGAGACCGGGACGGGGCACCCCGTGTATATCAGCGAATCCGATATCGAGAACGTTGTCACGGCCAAGGCGGCGATCTTCGCGGCCATGAAGATCCTGCTGCAGCGCCTGGACCTCACCTTCCAGGATATCCAGCGCTTCTGCATCGCCGGAGCCTTCGGCTCCTACATCAACATCGAACACGCCATCGCCATCGGCCTGATTCCCGATATCGAACGGAATAAATACGAGTTCGTGGGCAACGCCTCGATTAAAGGGGCCAAGATCGTGGCCTTCTACAAGGAAGCGCTGTACAAGATCGAGAAGATCCGAGAGGACACCACCTACTACGATCTCATGGGCGCAAACGACTACGTGGAGGAATTCCAAAAAGCGATGTTTCTTCCCCATACGGACATCGAATTGTTTCAAGGGAGCAGGACCCATGCCTAAGAGCATCGCCGTTGCCGGAAAAGGGGGAACCGGTAAAACCACCTTAGCAGCTCTGATAATCACCCGGCTGGTTCTGCAGAACGAGGGACCGGTCCTGGCCATCGATGCGGACCCGGACAGCAATCTCGGGGATCTCCTGGGGATCGAGCCGGAGCAGTCCATCGGGGACCTGCGGGAGGAGGTGCTCGATGCAATGAAGAAGCTGCCCGCAGGAATGACCAAGGCGAGCTACGTGGAGGCGGGTCTGCACCAGATCATCGAGGAGGCCGAAGGATTCGATCTGCTTACCATGGGAAGGGGAGAGGGTTCGGGCTGTTACTGCGCCCTGAACAACATGATCCGCAAGTTCTCCGACGATCTGACTCCCTCATACCGGTGGGTCGTAATGGACAATGAAGCAGGCCTGGAGCACCTGAGCCGGCGGACAACCCGGAACATCGACGCTCTGCTCGTGGTGGTCAGCGACAATCCTCTGTCCCTGCGATCGGCGGAGAAGATCCAGGCTATCACCGATGATCTGGACAACAGGATTCGCCGCAAATATATAGTGACCAACATGATCCCGGATGCCAAGAAGGAGGTATTCCGGCGGCGCCTTGAAGCGTTTCGGATTCCTCACTTGATCGATATTCCCTATGACTCTCAGCTTGAAGAAGTCATTTTCCAGGGTGAGCCTTTGAAAAATCTGAACGGTTCCCCTATTATGAACACAATTCAGACCATCATTGAGACAGTTGGAGGAGAAGATGCAAATTCCTGAGGTAAGTGAAAAGTGGACAGCCCCCATCAACACCGTCACGATCGGTGCAACCAAGGATCAGGGGGGAACCCGAGGCAAAACGGTGACGGTCGGGGGACAGACAACCCTGCCCTTTCTCACCTTCGAAGGAGAACTGCCGAACAAGCCTGTGATCGCGGGATTCGTGGCCGATACACCCCCGGATTGGCCGGATGTGTTGAAGCAGGCGATCGGCAAGGAGATCGAATCTCCCACCGAATGGGCTCAGAAATGTGTGCAGGAGTACAAGGTCGATCTGATCAACCTCAAACTGCTCGGTGCAGATCCGGCAGGTAAAGACGAGTCGCCGGAGGAATGCGCCAAGGTGGTCGAGGCTGTGCTCAAGGCCGTGGACGTGCCTATCATCCTCTGGGGCTGCGGGGATGATGAGAAGGATAACCTGGTGCTTCCCGACTGTTCCCAGGCGGCCAAGGGGGAGAACTGCCTGATCGGCTCCGCCAAGGAGACCAACTACCGGACCGTGGTTGCGATTTGCAAGTCCGACAAGCACAAGATCATCGCCGAGGCGCCGGTGGATATCAACATCGGCAAGCAGGTCAACATCCTGCTCCAGGATGCCGGCTTCGATCTCAAGGATGTGGTGATGTTCCAGACCACCGCGGCCCTGGGCTACGGTTTCGACTACGTATACACGATCCTCGAGCGGGCCCGCACTGCCGG
Source organism: uncultured Spirochaetaceae bacterium (assembly GCA_964588355.1). Lineage (GTDB taxonomy): Bacteria > Spirochaetota > Spirochaetia > SZUA-6 > DRHE01 > JAFGQJ01. The sequence continues at coordinate 27,435 of CAZPPB010000006.1, forward strand.
CCTGAAGGGGGACAAGCTCATGGCCTGTCCGCAGCTGTGCGATGTCGGCGGCGAGGTATGGCGCATCAAGGAAGCGGTGGTGGATGAGGACGTGCTGCCCGGTTGGGGCAAGCTGGCCAAACGCGGTCCGATGTGGGAAGCCACCTGCGCCTCGGTATATCTGCAGGCCGGGGCGGACATCCTGGTCATGGCCCATCCCGAGGCCATCAAGAACGTGCAGGCCACGATCGAGCAGTTTGCCGGCTGATTAGTGCAGGAGGCAGCTGTAACGGCGCTTGCGGCGTAAGGGTGCAGCTCAGGCTTTCTGAAAAATTAGGAACAGGAGGAAATAGCAATGATATTCATCGGAGAGCGGATCAACACGGGCTTCAAGGATATTAAGGCCGCGGTTGAGAACAAGGACGCGGACGTGCTCAAAGAGTGGGCTGTAAAACAGGCCAAAGCCGGAGCCACCTACCTGGATGTGAACCTGGGGGCGGTGTCGAGCAAGCCGGAGGATCTGTGCTGGATGATTGAACAGGTTCAGGCCGTTTCGGATCTGCCCCTCTCTATCGATACCAACAAGCCCTCGATGCTCAAAGAGGCGGTGCCCCTGTGCAAGAAACCGCCCCTGATCAACTCCACGACCGCGGTGGATGAGAAGATGGAGGCCATATTTCCCATCGTGGCCGAGGCGGGCGCCTCGATCGTAGGACTGGTCATGGACGAGGAGGGCAGCCCCAAGAGTGCGGACAAGCGGGTAGAGAACGCAGGCAAGCTTCTGGCCAAGGCCATGGAGTTCGATATCAGTCCGGAGCAGCTGTTCCTCGATCCCATCGTCATGCCCCTGAAGTACATGCAGGAGCAGGCCCAGGAGATACTGTCAGCGGCAGGCCAGTTTAAGCTGTTCAGCGATCCTCCGCCCCACATCGTTTGCGGACTGTCCAACATATCCAATGGCACGACCAAGAAGCACCTGATCAACCGCACCTTCGCCATCATGCTGGTGGCCAACGGTCTGGATGCGGTGATCTGCGACGTGACAGATGAGGATCTGGTAAACGCCCTGCTTACAGCAGAGCTGGTGATGAACAAGCAGATCTACGCGGACAGCTACATCGAGGCCTTCCATTCATAGATGCGGGGGCGCTACTCCGCGGGCCGATTCGGCCGGCGGATGTCAGGAGTCGGATATTTCTCAGATAGACAGCGGTTAGAATCAGAAACACAACCGAGAGGATGAAGTACAGCCAGAATTCTCCCCAATCCATGGGTAACAGCGGACAGCCACGGCCTGAGGGCCTGCGCCAATGCCGCGATCCGAAGCTTGACAGCTGCGCCTGCTTCAGCCTATGCTTGGGCTGCCCAATTGAGGCCGGCCCTTTAAGGGAAATCCACTGTCGAGGAGGAACGTGTTTATGAGGGACATAGTACTCACAGCCGTTTTCGGATGCCTCGATTGCGGATTCTGCAGAGGGCGGTTTCTCCGCTAATTTCGTTAAAAAAACGACAACACGATCCTCTGTAAGCTGCCATCGAGGCCACAGGTGTCGTCAAACGGCAAGCAGAAAGGAGGATTTCAAGCATGAATCTACAGCAATTCGGCTGGGATGCCGGATTTATAAAACAGTTCGAAGAACTCAACAGTGACCAATCCTGCCAGCCGGCGCGGGTGATCTATGCACAAAGACAGCTCTACAGGGTGGTCGGCGAGCTGGGAGAGCACGAGGCGCGGGTCAGCGGTCGCCTTCGCTATCAGGCCCGCTTTCCCGCCGATTTTCCTGCGGCCGGTGATTGGGTGGGGATCCGGATCGATCCCCGGGAAGCCGCGGACACCGGGACGGTCATCATCCACTTCACCCTGCCGCGAAAAACCTGGCTGTCCCGCAGCGCAGCTGGTGAAAAGGTGGAGGAGCAAATGATCTGCGCCAATGTCGATCGGGTGTTCCTGGTCTCGGGTCTCGATCGGGATTTCAACCTGCGCCGGATCGAACGTTATCTCTCGGCAGTGTACGAGGGCGGGGCGCAGCCGGTGATCGTCCTGAACAAAGCCGACCTCTGTCGGGATCTGGAGACGAAGATGCTGGACCTTGGGAAGGTGGTCTTCGATCTGCCCGTGATCTGCACCGACGCCCTGAGCGGCGAGGGAATGAATCGGCTGGACCCGTACCTGGAGCAGGGGAAGACCGTGGCGTTCGTCGGCTCATCCGGGGTGGGAAAATCCACCCTTATAAACCGGTTGATGGGTGTCGAGGTGCAGATGACCCGCGCCTTGAGGAGTGACGGTAAAGGACGCCACACCACCACCCACCGGGAGCTGTTTCAGATTCCCGGAAGAGGGATGGTGATCGACAATCCCGGCATGAGGGAGCTGCAGCTGTGGGCGTTCGCGGAGGGGGTGGGAGACACCTTTTCAGAGATCGAGCTTCTGGCCGCACGGTGCCGCTTCAGCGATTGCCGGCACGGAAGTGAACCAGGTTGTGCGGTTCAGGAACAGATATCCGCGGGGAAGCTCGATCCGAAGCGTTTGCGTAGCTATCTGAAACAGAAGCGGGAACTGGAACAGCTCTCCGAAACCGAGAACCTGACCAGCCAGGAGCGCTACAAGCTGCGCCGTCAAGATGGGCGACGGTGGGAAAAGGAGATTAGGGGCAGGTTCAATGATATATACTGAAGATGAGCTAGAACCAGGTTTTCTTCTTGTACTCGATATATCTCTGCCCGAAGCGTCGTTCCAGGATCTTCTCTTCGAAGAGGGTCCAAACACAGATGATGCCTGTCCAGAGAATCGTGGAAAGACAGGCAATGAAGCTCCTTGCTACAAAAGGATATCCGATATGAAGCAGCACCAGGCCGATGTACATCGGATGGCGTATTTTCGAATAGATGCCGGAAGTCACGAGTTTGTCCTGGTCCCCGACTCCGTGCTTCTTGAGCTCCGAATACAGGAACAAACCGATTCCGGCCGCTGCCAGGGCCGTACCCACGGGAATCGATACCGAGGTAGGTATGTTCATTTTTACAGGATCGGCGACGCTCCAGTAACCCCAACCGAAATACCCGAGGAAAGTCACGATGAGGGTCAGGTGGAAATTTATAACCGCCTTGCCCCTCGTGTAGCTGAAAACGTGGGTAGCCAGGCGCAGGAGGTAGCTGGTTAGACAGAGGATGGCTCCTGCAATCATCAAGATAAGGTCTAGCGAACCGATATCTTCTATTTTCAGGAAGGGCATCACGTATATTCTATATCTTCCCCTCCCGGTTGTACAGTTTTTCGAGATCAGAGTTCCGCGGACGGAGATCCGCGCACAGAGTTAGCTTTCCCCGCCGATAGAGCGGATCATCCGGCCGCGGCATCGTTCACTCCGAACGCACCGGTCCTGAATTGCGCGCTGCGGGGCACCGGCTGAACGGCCTTCAGCTCTGGTTTGCCCTGCCCGAGGATGTCGAGGAAAGCGAACCGGCTTTCTATCATTACCCGGAAGGAGATCTGCCCCGCAAGACGATCGACGGCGCCCGGGTCAGGGTGATGATCGGCTCGGCTTGCGGACTGGACTCTCCGGTCGAGACTTTTTTTCCGACCCTATACGCAGAGGCGGACCTTCCCTCTCCAGGTGGTCTTACCCTTCCCTCCCAGGTTGAGCAGCGGGGCGTCTATCTGGTTTCCGGCGCTTTGCGCCTGCAGACGGATGTCGAGCTTGCCGTACACAGCCTGGTTGTGTTTGAACCCGGAAGGGAGGTTCATCTGACCGCCCTGGAGGACAGCCGCATCGCAGTGATCGGGGAAAGCCCTTTGGGCAAACGCTTTATGTGGTGGAACTTCGTCTCATCGAGAAAAGAGCGGATCGAGCAGGCAAAATCCGACTGGAAGGACCGGCGTTTCCCTATGGTTCCGCAAGAGACGGAATCTTACCCGCTTCCGGACAGGGATGCTTTTTTCGAGATCAATAAAAAAGGGGTCAAACCGACCTGACCCCTTGTTTTCTGTTGCTTTGGATTAGCCGGGATTACCAGCTGTTGCGTGAGCCGCCGCCGCCGCTGCGGGAGCGATCCTCCCGAGGTTTGCTGACGTTCACCGTTAGGCTGCGGCCCTCGAGATCCGTGCCATTGAGTGCTTGGATAGCCTGTTCGGCCTCAGCTTGAGTGCTCATCTCGACGAAGCCGAAGCCCCGGGAACGATCGGTGTATCGGTCTGTAATGACCTTGGCAGATTCTACAGTCCCGTGGGACTCGAACAGTTCCGACAACTGCTCATCAGTAACAGAGTAGGGTAAACCACCCACGTATAATTTCTTGTTCATGTTCTCCTCCTAGAGAATCAAATCATCATCTTATTTGCCGAGGACCGTCAAAGGAGCAGAACCTGAGTCTGGTCGGTTACCCTGCCGGTACGAACCGCAAAATCGGAATGACCGGGTCTCTTTTTTTGTTTTTCCTTCAGGAGACCCGCTGCTGAATGTACTATAGAAAAATACTGTTTTATTCCTACGAAGTCAATCATATTATGCGATAAAGGGTTGGAGCGTTTTGCGCGCCCCGCTGCAGCAGGCGGACAATGCAGCAGGCGGCTACTTGAATCAGCCGCCTATTTGTGTTAAGATTGGTGCGTACGGTCTTATTTGAGAGTATAGGTACTTTCGGAGCATTTGACGTAAGTCCTGCCAGAAATACCGTGAGTCCCTTCATGAGGGTATCCCGCCTCCAGTCAGGTTGAGCACCGTCTGTCAAATAAAACCTGCGATAATCCGGGGGGAGTTCACTGCTCTCCCTGCAGCGACAGGTGGTTTAGCCGATGAAAATCCTTCTTGTTTCCCCGTGCAAGGACCCTGATTTCAAGAAGTCTAAGTTTCTCATGATCCCGCAACTCGCCCTGCATCTGATAGCCGGTCTGACTCCCCCCGAACACGAAGTGCGCATCCTCGAAGAGGAACTGGAAACAATAGACCTGGAAGAAGATTGCGACCTGGTGGGGATCAGCTGCATGACATCGAATGCCACCCGGGCTTATGTGCTGGCCCGGGAGTACAGGAAGCGTGGCCGGACCGTCGTGCTTGGTGGAGTGCATCCAACCCTTTTGCCCGACGAAGCCCTTCAGCATTGCGACGCCGTGGTGGTGGGTGAGGCCGAGGGGGTGTGGGATCAGGTGGTTGTGGACGCCGAAGCGGGGAAGCTGCAGAGGCTCTATCACCAGCCCTATCCCTCCCTGGAGCGATATATCGGCATGGGCAACCGCAGAAATACGAAAAAGAGACTCTTCGACGTAGTTCCCGTGATGACTACCCGCGGATGCCCCTACAACTGCGAGTTTTGCTGCGTGCACGATATCTTCGGGCGACGGATCAGGCACGTGCCGGTGGGCAATGTTGTTCGGGACATCGAAGAATCCGGCGGCAAGATCTTCATCTTTCTCGACGACAACATCATCGGCGATCCTGTGTACGCCAAACAGCTGTTTCGGGCCATCAAGCCACTGAAGATCAAATGGGTCGGACAGGCTTCCGTGTCGTTCATCAAGGATGAGGAGATGATGAGGTTAGCTAGCCAGAGCGGCTGCAAGGGGCTGTTCTTCGGTCTGGAGAGTGTATCCCCGGCTCAACTGAACCGGATGCGCAAGGCGATCAAAGAGATTGATAAGATCGGCGAGGCGGTCCAGAAAATAAAGGACTTTGGCATCTACTTCCATGCCTCCATGATCTTCGGCTTTGACAGCGATACAAAAGACAGCTTTGCGGATACACTGGATTTTCTCGAACAGAACCGCATCAGCTCGGCTTCGATCAACGTGCTCACACCGTATCCGGGAACCGAAGTGTTTCGAAGCCTCAAGGAACAGGGTCGATTGCTGACCGAAGACTGGCGCTACTACGACCACTCGACAACCGTATTCCAGCCGAAGAATATGACCCCTTTCGAGCTTCAGGCCGGCAGACTTTGGGTCATGAAGCAGTTTTCCCGGATGTCGTCGTCGCTGCGGCGCCTGCCCAACAATCTGGATTTCCCCCTGCTGCACCTGGCCATGAACCTGGGATTTCACGCAGCCTGCAAGCACGAGCTCCGGGAGCTGCCGGAGTTGGCGGCCCGGCTGTTCCCCGTTCCGGAAATCGAATTGTCGAAGCAGAGGGGTATCCCGCTGCGAAGCATCCGGGTAACGGATCTGTTGGCTCGCAGAGTGCTCAGGGCAGATGAAAACAGAGGGATCTGAAGAAGGAGCTGTCGATGCTGATTAAATACGGTTTGTATCTGGTTAACGTTCTGGTCAGAGCGTTCGAGAGCACCATCGGCTGGGTCGTGGGAGTAACGGATTCCCTCGGTGTGATCCGCGGTCCGAGGATCGTCGTGGAACGAGCGCTCCAGATCTTCGAATTACTCGACAGGTTGCTCGCAGTTGGCAAAGGATACCTCGAACAGGTGCGCAAGACATTGCGGTATCGGTTGTACTTCGAGGCCGTTACCGGGCCCATGCGGACCCGCTACAAAGAGCTGAAGCGGCGATAGAATCGAATTTCAACAATACTCTTTTTCCCCGCTGATCGGCGTTATTGAATATTTGCGCCGGACATGATGTATTACATGAGTTCGTGAAGCGGATGAGGTGCGTAAAATGACGGTAGAGTTTGTGGTAGTCCCCCCGCGGATCTTCCTCGTTTTACTGGCAGTGGTGCTGCTGATCGTGTTGCTGTCCACGTTTCTCAAGCGGGGAAGCATCGCAAGGAAAATGGCCGCCCTGGTGATTGTCCTTGCGGTTCTCGGGGTTGTGGCCTTCCTCTTCTATCGCCCCACCGTCGTGGCGGTAGGCGAGCAGGGAATTGCCGTGAAGCGGTTCCGGGAGCGTACCGTACCCTGGTCGGATGTGAGCGAGGCCGAATGGATCGAGGACCTTTCGGTTTCAGAGTACCGTCCGACCCGGCGCATCGTAGGTGTGGGCTTGGGGGCCTACAAGGTGGGAAAGTTTCGCCTTCGGAACGGGGTCGCGGTCCAGGTGGTGATGGAGCAGGATCGGGATGCCCTGTTTATCGGGACCGCGAGGGAAAACTACCTGTTCGCCCTGGACGAGAACGATGGACTGGTCGAGGCGGTCGGCCGTTTCCTCGAAGTAGGCGCTCAATAGCCGTTCACCCTAATTCACCAATTTGATGAAACCTCCCGATCGCTTTGAGCGTATATTGTCTTAACAGGCACACAGACAGGGGACTGATTGTTTGGCCGAAAAAAGTCACAAAGACAAGGACGCCCAGGACCTTTGGGCGGTTCAAGCCACCCTGAACGGGAATCCGGCGGCTTTTGAATCAATCGTAAAACGCTACACGCCCTTGCTCTACTCCCTGGCCTACCGGTTGCTGGGGCAGGGCGAGGAGGCGGAGGATGCGGTTCAGGAGATACTCGAAAAGGCGCTGCGGTCACTACCCCGTTTCAGAATTTCGAAGCGTTTTTTCCCATGGCTGTACACGATAGGATTGAACCATCTGCGTTCTGTAGAACGACGGCGTAGGCGCCGGAGCCGTTTCAAGATTCCAACAGCCGAATCGGAACGGATGCTGGAATCCCTGGATTCCGAACAGGGAGATCCGGTCAGGCGCAGCGAGCTCCAGGAAGGGGAGCAGCTGGCTCAGGAGGCGCTCGACAAGCTGCGCGGCGAATACCGGGAAGTTTTCGTCCTCAGGGCTATTCAGGGGCTCTCGGTGCAGGAAGTCGCCGAGGTGTTGAAGGTGCCCGAAGGTACGGTGAAGACCCATCTTCATCGGGCCCGAAAACAGATGATCGATTATCTTTCCCGGAAGGGCTGGGAATGAAACCGAATCGAGCCGCAGGCGTATAGTAAAGTGGAGCGAGACAGTGATAACCTGTGAACAGTGGAACGAACAGTTCAGAGGATGGCTCGATCAGGACTGGACGAGCCGGGCTGTGCCGCCGTGTCCGGTATCTATCCGGCGGCACGCGGAAAACTGCCCGCGCTGCGGTCCCCGGCTGCAGGCAGCCCTGCTGCTGGTTGAAGGCTCCCCCCTCGACCGCAGGCCCCCTCCCGGGTTGGCGGAGCGGATCGCCGCCCGTCTGAACACCGGGATGTCCGTACGTCCCAAGATCCGGCCGCTTTGGATCGGAATTCCCGCTGCAGCGCTGCTGTTTGTTGCGCTTGGGATCGGCCTGCTACTTCCGCGGCAGGGAAGAGGCCCCGAGGAAACGATAGTTGTCCGCTTCGAGCTTCAGGCCCCGGAGGCCCGAAATGTTGCGGTGGTGGGTAACTGGAATCGTTGGGATCCGGAGGCGCAGAAACTCGAGGATTCGGATGGGGACGGGATATGGGAAATAGAGATCCTTCTGAAACGGGGTGAGGAACACCAGTATCAGTTTCTGATCGACGGCCAGAACTGGATCCCGGATCCCGGGGCCCCCCTCCAGGTCGAAGACGGCTTCGGCGGAGTCAACTCCGTCCTGCAAATCTAGCAAATGGTAAGGAGAGAGAGAGGATGAAGATAACGGGAATTGCCATTGCGGCGTTGATGCTGCTGACCGCCCTGCCGCTGTGGACTCAGCAGTCGACCGGTGCAGCCGAATTAGAGCAAGCCCTGCAACAGCTGCTGGAGGAGAAAGACTGGAGTCCGGAGCAGCTGCAGAAGCTGCTGAATGAAAAGATCGACTGGGGCCAGGAAAGATTCCAAGATGCCGAGTTGGTCTCAACCTGTCTGGCCTATGCCAAGGAAGCAGCAGAGGAGACCGGCCCGTACGAAAAGGTTCAGTTGGCCCTTTCTGTGATGACTGCGGCTCAGCAGATGCGGGCTCTCGGCTTCGGCGAGCCCCAGATTATCCGGACTGCCTTGGACGGCACTCGGGAAGCGCTGGCGGAGTTGGCGAAACTGCAGCAGCTGAGCACGCAGGATGGAGCTGAAACCGGGGCCGGAGAGCTGATACGCAACCGGTTTGAACAGCAGGTACATGCCGCCATGAAACTTGCAGCACGGCACACGGTGCAGGCCAGGGAGCGGGCGGAGAGGGACAGCCGACCCGCGGATCTGCTGGTGCCACCCGGACCTCAGGGCCCGGCCGGACCGGGGCACTAACCCCACGGGGGCAACCGGCCCGGGTGACTTCGGAGGGTTCTTTCGTTGAAAAAAGCCATAGCTGCGGGAGGTATCCGACTCCCGCAACCTTTGTTCATTTTCATCCTCTGCGCTGCGCTGCTCGTGGTCGGTCTGCCGATCTACGCTCAGAGTGTCGAGTCCGCCCTGGAACGCAGCGGCTACTCGCAGACACATAAACATTCGATCATCACTTTTTTTGCCGAGGCAGAGCAATCCGAAATTCCCACCGATTTGCTTCTTCCCAAGCTCGAGGAGGGTATTGCCAAGGGCATCCCCGCGCCGAGGGTACTCGGCGCCTTGATGAAGGAAGCCGACAACCTCCTGCGAACCAGAGCACTGATGCTTCGCAGCGAGGAGGGCAGAATGCTCCTCGTCGATCCGGCCTCCTGGGCCCGGGCCGCCAACCTGCTCTCCGTGGGTGTAGCCGAAGATGAGATTGAACAACTGATCGCTCTCTGCGACGCCCGCATCGAAGGCTTTCGCCCGGCCTCCTACTTGTACGTCGCTGTGATGGAATGGGGACTCTCCGGGGATACGTCCCTCGATCTGATCGGAGCCCTGCTGTCTTCATCGATTCCCCTGGACAGCTACATGGGCGTCATGGATCTGCTGACAATCGGCAGAAGAAGGAGGATCGCACCGGAGGAGCTCGTTCAACGGATCCAGCAGCATTTGGGGCGCGCAAAATCGATCAAGGAGCTGGAAAAATGGATCTACTAGAGAAAATGTTGTCTCGCCGCAGGACGTGGATCGCCGCGGTTTTTCTGCTCGTTTTTGCAGGATTGTTTCCGGCCCACGGATATGCACCCACTTTGCTTGTCGGATTCTACGGACAGGAGTTTTTTTCCTCGGATCAGAGCGGCCAGGCGGGTATCCGGGGCAGCGCGCTGCTGTCCTGGCGCACGCTTATAGCGGATAATGCCTCCCTGGCTCTGTACGCCCGCAGTGTTGGGGATCTCAGCCCGCTGCGGGACGGGCAGCTCTACGATTCCCATACCCTCTCCCTCGACGCCCTGATCCGCAGCCGGTCGGGACGGATTCTCCTGGAAACGGGTCTCCTGGGTTCGGGGAACGGAACCATAGAAGGTCAGGCTCCCTACCTCCGACCGGATTGGCACGTCGGCTACGAGCACAGTGGGGATTATATTGTGACAGCGATCTCCTATTCGGGATACTACTGCTGGCAGCCGGAGGACACCGAGGATTCGCTATTCCAGGGGTTGACCCTGGGATTGGCGCTGGATCCCTCTATCCGGCTACGCTACGGTCTGGAGTTTCTCGGCGGCTGGGAAACCTGGACCGAAGGCAACCGTGACGATCTTCTCGGATCTGTGGAAGCATCGGCCGGAGGCCTGATCGGCTATTTCCACGACTGGTCGGTCGCCGCTCGCGGGGGGCTGCGGTGGTCCAGCCAGAGTGGGGAGAGCAATCTTTTTTTTGTCCTGGAGTCCGGCTGGGCTTGGAGCCCCCGCCGACAGCTTTCTTTGGAAGTGGATGCTTTTGCGCGGGAGGAGCTATACCTGTGGCCGGAGGCGGCTGCCCAGGAATATGATGAGTTTGCGGCGGGGTTGGATTTCCGCGGCGATTGGACTGCGAATGATCGGTTGTATCTCGTGACCGAACTGTCTGCAGCCCGCAGGTTTGCGGATGCCTCCCCGGAGAGACGTTGGATCGTGACCGCCCGGGCCGGAATCGAGTTCAGTTTCTGATACAATTGAGCGCTGGACGAGCAACTCTACAGAAGAGCTAGTCCCCTTGCGGCTGGATCAACTCGATGCGCTGCCACTTGCCGCCCCGGAAGCGCAGGAACATCACGATTCCCAGGACTATGACGAAGGCGATAAAAACGAGCCAGACCGCGACCGGATCCGCCTGAACGTATCGGATCAGGTAGATCGCTATCCCGGAAAAAAGCCAGTGCAGACCGATCGATACGCGCATCACCCAGCGGGTATCCCCGGCGCCCCTCAGAGCTCCGGTGAAAATGAGTTGGGCGGAATCGGCCAGTGTATACAGCGCGGCCAGCCTGAGCAGCACGATCGCCAGGGAGGCGATGTTTTCCGCGCCCGCCCCGAAACCGGAGGCGAAGGCACCGACCAGATATCGGGTGGCAAAGACAAACAACAGAACCATGGCACCGGAGTAAACCCAGGTGACCCGCAGGGCCACGTAGGTCGAGCGCCTGGCCTCCTCATGGTTGCCCGCACCGATGTTCTGACCGACCAGCGCTGTGGTGGCGTAACTCATACCCAGCATGGGAATGAAGGCGACTATATCCCAATTGAAGGTGATAGTGACCGCGGCGGCCACATCCGTGCCGTAGGAGTGCATGAATTGTAAGAAGAGGTTGAAGGCGGTTACGCTCAGAAACATCTCGAAGCCGGAGGGTATTCCGAAGCGCAGCAAACGGCTCATGATCTGAGGCCGGAAGCGCAGGGAGCGGTTCGTGTTGAACTGTGTGCGGTTTGCTCCCCGCAGGTAGAACAGCAGGAGGATGAAAAAGATCGTGGCGTTCCCCAGTATCGTGCCGATGGCCGCTCCCTTCAGACCCAGAGCCGGGAATCCCAGCTTGCCGAAAATGAGCACGTAGTTGGCCGGGATGTTGATCAGCATGCCCGCGAAGTTCGCCAGCATCACCACGGTAGTCCGCCCGATGCCGAGGAAAAATCCCGCCAAAGCGTTGCGAAGAACGAGAAAAACAGATCCGAATATCAAGGTCTGGAAGTACAGATATCCCAGCTCGATCTGCCGCGGCGCATGTCCGGCCACGACAAAGAAGTACCTCGCCAGGGGAGAAAGAGCCAGCAGGACCGGGTAGCAGAGCAGGGCGATCAGGATCGATTGAAAGGTCGCCTCCCCGCACTGGGGGTAGCGTTTCGCTCCGTAGTACTGGGCCACAATCGCCGTTACATACCCGACGGTGCCGATGAACAGGGAGCTCAACATGAACATGGTCAATCCCCCGGCCATCGACGCGGAGAGCTGCACCTCCCCGACCCGGGAGAGAAACACCCTGTCGACGAACATCATCATCGAATCCGAGGCCTGGGACACCACCATGGGCAGGGCGATTCTGAGAAGCCTCTGAAGCGTGGTATTGTGCGATTGCGCCATTCTGCAGAGCTAACTAGATGGGGTATTCGAATTCACGGCTGTCCCGGCTACAAACGCCCGGAGCGCAGGATGCCGATGAGGAACCAGATGCCCAGGATGCCTGCCGCGGTGAAGCCGACCAGCCCGGGAATCGGCATTCCGAACAGCCGGGGGCCCGCATCGATGCGCATGAAGAAGGAGGAGCTGACCAGAAGACCCGCTATGACAACGGCGAAGGAGAGGCGGTTCACCGACCGGTCGATCTCGCGAACCCGGGGATCCAGGTCTTCCCAATCCAGACTTATCTTTAGTTTCCCCGTGCGGGCTTTCTTCAACAGCTCATGTGCATTGTAGGGCAGGGACCGCAGGAACCTGCTCGTGTCGTCGAACAGGTCGAAGATCTTGTCCGGATCGACCCATTCCTTGACCCGGCTCATCCGAATACGCTCCACGAAAGGACGGGCGACTTCGATGACGTCGAAATCCGGATCCAGCTGTTTGCCCAGACTCTCTACTGTAACGACAACCTTGAGGGTCAGCGCCAGATCGACGGGCAGCGCGATCTGATAGCGGCGGATGACGGCGTTCAAGTCTGCAAAGATCTTGGCCACGGACAGATGCGCCAAGGGAATGTGGTGATAGTAGTTTACCAGTCGGGAAAGGTCGTAGCTCAGCTCCGTGCGCCGGGCCGCCTCATCCAGAAGTTCCAGGGTAAAGAACACCCGCATGAGCTTGTCCGGATCCTTGTTCACAAACGCCAGGAGCATTGTGACCAGGGCCTGCTTCATCTCTTCGTCGAGGATCCCCACCATCCCGAAATCCAGGGGCACCAGGACGCCGTCGGCACGCACGATGAAGTTGGCCGGATGGGGATCCGCGTTGTAGACGGCGTAGTCGAATAACTGCGCCAGCACGTACTTCGCTCCTGTGGTGGCGATTTTGCGCGTATCGATCCTCTGCTGCGCCAATGTATCGGAATCGGAGAGCCGAATACCCTCGATATACTCCATCACCAGAACGGTGCTGGTCGTCAGCTGCCACTGAACCCGGGGAATGTAGATATCTGACTGATGACGGAAATTTTCGCGGAACAGGTCCATGGTCCGGCCTTCGTAGTAGAAATCCAGTTCGAGGGTCAGGACCTTGGCGAAATGATCAACCAGGCGCACCGGCTTGTAGATACGGGCGCGTGGAAGATAACGCTCGATCAGCGAGGCCAGGTCGGAGAGAATCGCAAGATCCGAGCGGATCAACTCGGCGATTCCCGGCCGCTGGATTTTCAGAACGACCTCCTCGCCCTCCAAAGTAACGGCCCGGTGGACCTGAGCGATCGACGCCGAAGCCAGAGGTTCGGTTTCGATGCTGCGCAGCTTGCCGCGCCACCGTTCTCCAAGCGCCTTTTCGAGGACCGGTTCGAGCTTCTCGAAGGGCAGGGGGGAGGCTGCATATTGAAGTTTTTTCAACTCCGAGGTAATGGACTCCGGCAGCAAGTCGGGGCGCAGACTGAGCATCTGGCCTAATTTAGTAAAGGTCGGACCGAGCTCCTCGAGAAGCAGGCGCAGGCGTGCCCCAAAGGGCAGACGCCTTATTCGCCGCCCCCTGCGAATCTCGCTCACCTTCGATGTCAGCACCCGACGCCTGGTCGATCCCAGCGCTTCAGTCAGCTCCGTGAAGCCGTAGAAGACCAGGCGGGTGATGATCTGGCGATAGCGGCTGAGTTTATGGAGTCTGTGCCTCGGTGTCAGCAACATCGGTTTGCCATTCAAATAGGCGGTGGGATCACGACCTCTTTTATGCTTATCTCCCTTGCGGGAGTGCCTGCATAGGTCTTTCCCTCTTTGAGAACCTGATCCTTTGTAACCAGGCTTCTGATTCCCAGGGTTACGTTGTCCTCGATGATCACTCCCGGCATGATCGAGGAGTCAGCGCCGATCAGGCAATGGTCGCCGATCTTTACTCTCTTGACGATGAACCTGTCCTCGACCATGTGGCCGTAGATCTTGGCATTTCCCCCGATAAATGTGCCCTCACCGATTTCGGTCACGGAGGGGTCGAAGATGTGCTCCGTTCCGGATAGCGTGCTGGTTCTTCCGAGTTTCAGGCCGGCCAGCCGATAGATGTACCGGCGCAGGATCAGGATCCTGAAAGGGGTGAAAAGTTTCAGGGGCCACTGAAAAATCGCATTCAAGAGGACGAATCTGAAGAAGGAATCATCTCGAATGCTCACTTCATATGAGCCTTGCTTGCTCTTGAGTTTGAGCAATTTGATCATCAGGCCCGGAACCAGGGTTTCGGTGAAGATGAGCAGTATGAAAAGGAAAACCAGGATGAAGGCCAGCAGCACAACGTGAAGGGGGTTGTAGAAATCCAACACCCGAACCGCCAAGAGAAACAGGAACAGAGGAGGGAGCAGCCCTATAGAGAGTGCCGTGTAGGGGACCAGTATGATGAGCATGGCGCGATAGATAGATCTGAAGGTACAATCCATCTTCGGGAGTCCGCCGCGATAACCTTTATCTGCCACCCGCCTTCCCGCAAAATCGATTTTAGAGTACCATGCTATCTTAGATGTGCCTCCTAGGCAAGCACCGGATAAGGCACGCTTGACTCCGGCTTGGTTGTACTGAATCGTTTCCGGTAGCGAGATCTCAGACATCGAAGCCGATATACAAATGCAGGAATGAAGGAATCATCCAGACCAGGGTCACTGACGGTCCGTCTAGTCACCTTTTCTCAGAGGCATCCCCTCCTCATCATCGTGCTCGTGGGCCTCATCACCCTTGTTCTCGGTTACTTCGCCACACAGGTCCAGATCCGGTCGGAGCTCGAAGTCCTCATTCCCGAAGACGAGGAGATGACCCAGCTCATCCAGAAGTACAGGGGTGATAGTACGGATGCGAACTATCTGATGTTGGCCGTCGAACGGGCCGATCCCTTTGAACCGGAGGCGTTGAAGGCCTTTGCCGAAGCGATTGAACAGGTCGGTAAGATTCCCAGCATCGAAACGGTGATTCATCCCTTCAACATAGTCAGTTTCAGAAAGCGGGGATCCAAACTGGAGATCCTGCCGCCGGTGGAAAAGCCGCCGCAGCGGCAAGAAGAACTTGCCCAATTCCGCGAGATGTTGTCCTCCGATCCCATTGCCGGGAGCTTGCTTCTTTCGAAGGATGGCAAAGTCCTGAGCGCTCTGTTCGAAACGGACAATCTGGAGGACTCCCCTGCTGACGTGCGTGCCTTTCAGCGAATCGCCGCTTCCCTGCAGCAGCACTACAAGGTGTACACAACAGGGGTGGCTTTAGCGACCTTCAGGGGAACCGAGTACGTGACCAAAGACCTGCCCAGACTCCTGGTGTTGACCGCAGCCTTCATTCTGCTGATCTACTACCTGGGTTTCAGATCCCTGCGGGCAGTCTCTCTTCCGATGGTCGTGGTGGGCCTGGGAACCATTTGGACAGTCGGCTTTATGAGTCTTCTGGGGTTCAGCATCACAATGGTGAGCATAGCAACCCCTCCCCTGGTGCTCACATTGGGCAGTTCCTACAGCATCCATATCCTGAACCAGTACTATCGTGAAGGGGCGCACAAAAACGGGAAGGGTCATTGGATCGTTCTGTCCGTCTCTCACATCCAGCGGACTATATTTCTCGCCTCGGCCACTACGGTGATCGGTTTCGCCAGCCTGCTGGCTACGAAGACTTCCCAGATTCAGGAGTTTGGTCTCTCGACAAGCCTGGGCATTATTTCCTGCGCCCTTCTATCGCTGTTCTTCCTGCCCACCGTGCTTTCCCTGTTGAAACCCCCCTCTATCGGCCAAACCAGGCGTGTACTGCGAGGCGGGTTGCACCGCACAATGCAGGGCTTGAGCCGGTTCGCATTGCGACACCCGATCCCGATTCTCTCCGGCGTGGTCGTTATCGCAGTCGTGTTCGGGCTGAGCGTCAACAGGATCGGTCATCAGTACGACTATTTCACCTACTTCCCGAAAAATGAGAAGCTCGTACAGGATACACAGTACCTGGCGGAAAAACTCGGCGGGTTTCAGCAGCTCAACTTCACTTTGGCTGCTCCGAATGGAGAAAAAAACTACTTTCTCTCCCAAGAAGTTCTGGAGAAGGTCGACCAGTTCGAAAAGGAATTGCTGAACAATCCTTACGTGATGAACACGACCTCCTTCACCTCGTATCTGAAACACCTGAACCAAGTGATGACCGGGCAGTACTCGATCCCCCAAACCCGAGGCTTGATCCTGCTGCTGGCCCGCTACATCAAAGCTATATCCGCGACCCAGTCTGCAGACAACAGCTTATTGAACGTGATGGCCAATGAGGATTTCTCTCAGCTCACTATCACCTTCAGGGTCTACAGCCTGAAGGAAGCCCACTACCTGTTCGAGGGTGAACTGGCGGTTCTGGCGGAGCAGATCTATCGAGATGCCCGGAGATTGCTGCCCGCGGAGATCGAGGGCGAATTATGGGGAAACAGTCTCCGTTTCCTCTCGGTATCGCGAATCGTGAATCGGGATCAGCGGGTTTCTCTGCTGATATCCTTCCTGCTGATCTTCGTGACGACCTCGATCGCCTTTCGATCGCTGTTCTACGGGTTCTGCTCGCTGTTTCCTCTGATGACGGGGATTATCATCAATTTTATCGTAATGGCCCTGTTCAAGATCCCCCTGGACATGACCACCGTGATGATAGGAAATATCGCCGTGGGAGTCGGGGTGGACAATTCGATCCACCTTCTGCTGCAGTTCAGAAAACAGAAGAAAAACTACCCAGATGACATCTCCAGGGTTTTCGAGAATACCCTGACCATAACCGGACGGCCTATCCTGCTCACCTCCGCCTCGATCGTGGGGGGGCTGCTGATTCTCGTGTTTGCGAGTTTTGTGCCCATCGTTTACTTCGGCATCCTGGTTTCCCTGACCCTCTTTGCTACGGCGATCGGTTCCCTGGTCGTGCTGCCGGTTATCCTGTCCCTGGCTATGAGGTGGTCCCGGGGGCGTGCTGGGCCAGAAAAGGTAAAGGAGAGGATGCATAATGGACCAGCGAGATCGAGAGAAGATCGAGAAAATAATCAAGGACCGGCGCTGGGCGGATGAAAGGCTCTCCGGTTCGGGATCCTGTGTATATCGGGCCTTTCTGGAAATGGAGAAAGCCGCTTATTCCGGAAATGCCCTCTCGAAGATGCACAAGGAACTGATCGCGGTGGGCATCTCCCTGGTACTGGCCTGCGAATCCTGCCTGGAGTGGCATATTCATCAGGCCCTCGAAGCCGGGGCCGGTGCGGAGCAGATCCTGGAAGCTATCGAGGTGGGCATCGAGATGGGAGGCGGGCCGGCGACTGTTTCCAGCCGTTTCGCCTTGAAGGTTCTGGAATACTACTCCCAGGCGGAGCGTGACGGATAGGCCGGGGCAAAATGTTTGACATTGCCCTGAAAATAGGTTAGAATTCAAATAGTTATATTATTTATAATATAAATTCTAACTAATGAATTCGTCGATGAATACGGATAACATGGCGGCGAGGATCCTCACCACTTTCCCCCTGTTCATGCACAAGGTGTTTCACGATTTTCATCCCGCTTCGGGAGCACTCGATCTGAATAAAACCCACATGAAGGTGCTGATGATCATCTACATCGAGAACAACCCCTACATGACCAGGGTTTGCCATCACATGAACATGGAGAAGGGATCCCTGACCCCAGTTGTCGACAGGTTGATACGGATGAAACTGGTGGAGCGAAGCCGCAATGCCGGAGATCGCCGTAAGGTGAACCTCCACCTGACCGAGTTGGGACTGAGTCTGGTCCAGGCGAACCTGCATCGGGCCCACCGGCATATCCTGGAAAAACTGAAACACCTCCCGAAGGCGCAGATGCAGCGGTTCAAGAACGCACTCTTGGATCTGCACGAGATCACGTCACAGCTGTAGGAGTTCTGAAATCGTGGGCCAAGCCCGGGCTGACCAGATGCTGGGAACCCAGAGCATCGGAAAACTGCTGATTCGCCTGTCCGTTCCAGCCACGGTGGCCATGCTGGTAATGGCGCTGTACAACGTTGTGGACACGATCTTCGTCGGCCGGGGAGTCGGTACCGAGGCCATCGGCGGTCTGACCATCGCCTTCCCCTTCCAGATCATCGTTATGGCCTTCGCCGGCATGATCGGTTTCGGCACCGCCTCGGTGGTCTCCCGAAACCTGGGCGCAGGCAATCGGGAGCGGGCCTGCGCCGCCGCGGGCAACGCCTTTACCGTTTCCATCGGTTTCGGGCTGCTCACCACGCTCTTGGGCTACACCCTGCTCGATCCGATACTGCGCCTGTTCGGCGCCACCCCGGTGCTGTTGGGCTATGCCCGGGAGTATCTGTCGGTGATCCTTGCAGGGAGCGCATTCATCACCTTCTCGATGGCCACCAACAACATCGTCCGGGCTGAAGGCAGGGCCGCTGTGGCCATGCTCACCATGGTTCTGGGGGCTGTGGCCAATATGATCCTGGATCCGATCTTCATCTTCGTTTTGAAGATGGGCATCCGGGGGGCGGCCCTTGCCACGGTGATCTCCCAGTTTCTCTCTTTCCTCTTCCTGCTGTTCTTCTATCTCAGCGGCAGAAGCTCGCTGAAGATACGTCCAGTCCATCTCAAGCCGGTGGGTGGCGTGCTGAAAGAGGTCTTTGCTCTGGGCGTTGCCGCCTTCGTCCGCCAGGGGGGGATGAGCATCATTCTCATCCTGGCGAACAACCTCCTAGGCCGTTACGGCGGGGATATCTACATCTCGGTGTTCGGTGTGATCTTCCGGATCCTGCACTTCGTGATGATGCCCCTCATGGGCCTGGTGCAGGGATTCCAGCCGATCACCGGCTACAACTACGGAGCGGGCAAGATCGACAGGGTAAAACACGGGGTGCGCCTTTCGCTCCTGATTTCCTCCTCCGTCGCGGTTCTCGGATTTCTCCTTCTCTCCCTGCTTCCAGGTCCGATTTTCCGGATATTCTCGACGGATCCGAATCTCATTCAAGCGGGTATACCGGCACTGCGGGTGATCGTCCTGGTCATACCCTTCGTCGGGATTCAGATGATCGGCGCTTCCTACTTCCAGGCCGTGGGCAAGGTCAGGCCGGCTTTCTTCCTCGGTCTGTCCCGTCGGTTCATCTTCCTGCTGCCGATGATGATCGTCCTGCCCCTGGCCTTCGGACTATGGGGATTGTTTGCCGCCTATCCGGTGGCGGACTTTCTATCCACCCTGGTAACGGGATTGTGGTTGTGGAAGGACGTGCGCTCCCTGAGGGCTTCGGCGCCTAGATGACCGCTGCCCGAGTCTGTTTGATCACCCGGATCCCCATCTCTCCGGCATTTTGCGGTTTCCCGTTTTAATCCGGCGCCCCTCAAACGTACTTGTTCACGCAGTGCAGGGCGATGAAGCTCTCCACCGAAACGATGGAATCGATCTTGGCCAGCTCAGTGCTGAGGAACTTGATGATGTTGTACGGCTCCACATAGACTTCGATAAGCAGATCGTAGCGGCCGGTCACAACGGACACGGACTTGACGCAGTTTAATTTCGCCACCGCGTTGGAAATATTGATGCTGTCTCGATTGACTGCGATCTTTATGCCCATATAGACCAGCGCCTCATCGGTACGCTCGTTTGGATTGGTCAGCCCGATAATACGCAGGAACTCATGATCGGTGAGCTTCTTGATGCGGTTGCGAACAGTGCCCTCGGAGACACCTGTTTTTTCAGCGATCTCCTTGTTCGGGGCACGGCCGTTTTTTTCCAGAATTCTAATAATTTCCCAGTCGAGCTTATCGATTTGCAGGCTCATTGCTTTGCGTCCTCTCCTCGCGGGATTGTAAAGCGCCGTTAATCTATCGGCAACGGAGTGTCGACCGGTTCATTATATCACATTCTCACTGATTGTGAATATCGTAAAATAAAAATTAATACTTACATTATTGACAATAATATTTCAATAAATTATGCTAAATGTAGTTTGCTGGCGGATTGATTTCATCCGTCTGAAGTCGACCGCGCACGGAGGACAACCATGAACCTGGCCTCACGTTTTACCAAACTCGGAACCGAGACGGCCTTTGCCGTGGCTGCGGAGGCCCGCCGCTATCTCGATCGGGGTGCCCGGGTCTTTCCCTTCCACCTGGGGGACATCGATCTCAAGACTCCGGAGAACATCATCGAGGCGGCCAACAGGGCGATAAGAGAGGGCAAGACCGGCTACTGTTCCAACTACGGCGTCCAGGAGCTGCGGGAAGCCCTGGCAGAGGATATTAACCGTTCCCACAGCACCTCATACAGCGGCGCCAACGTGGCTATCCAGCCGGGGGGCAAACCGGTCATTCAGAAGTTTTTTCTCTCCCTGATGAATCCGGGCGACGAGGTGCTGATTCCCACCCCCGGTTATCCGATCTACGAGTCGGTCGTGACCTTCCACGGGGGAACGCCCGTCCTCTATCCGTACCGGGAAGGATCCGCAGGTTTTCGTCTCGATCTGGACGATTTGGAGAAGCGCATCACCCCGGCTACCCGCCTGCTGGTTTTCAACAACCTGCAGAATCCGACGGGTGCGGAGGAGGACGAGCGGGGTCTGGCCGCTTTGAGCGAGCTGGTGCTGCGCCACGATCTGCAGGTCCTCTGCGACGAGGCCTACTTCGATATTCGCTACGAAGGGCAGTCCCGCTCATTGGTTTCCTTCCCGGGAATGGAGGAGCGCTGCCTGATTCTCTACACTTTCTCCAAGAAATATGCTATGACCGGCTGGCGATTGGGTGCTGCCGTGGGTCCGGAGGAGCTGGTGGAGGGCATAGCCAAGCTAAGTGTAAATGACGAGTCCTGCTCCAACCACTTCGTTCAGTACGCCGGGCTGGAAGCCCTGACCGGTCCCCAGGACGGGTCCAAAGCCATCATCCGCACCTTGAAGCAGCGCCGCGACCGCTGCCACCAGCTGCTGAGCGCTATCCCGGATCTGCACTGCTTCCGGCCGAACGCCACCTTCTACCTGTTTCCCAACGTGACGGGGGTGATGAAGCGGATGGGTTTGGAGGACTACGAGGGGTTTCGCAAGGCGGTTCTGGATGCTACGGGGGTTTCCTTCTGCACCCGTCTGCACTTCGGCACGCCCCTTCCCGGGGAGCGGGAGCGCTACATCCGGCTGTCGTATTCCGGTATCGATCTGGAGGGGATCGAGGAGGGGATCGAACGGCTGCGGTCATTCGTCATGGGAGCTGGGTCGAAGAGAAAGGTGAAGAGTGCATGAAGAACAGTACTTCCAAGAACAACGAGCTCGAGGGATTGAATCATCCCTTCCCTCACTGGGAAAAAACTAAGGATCTGATCGATCAGCTGATCGACGTCATCCTCAACTACCGCCAGAGCGGGCACCCGGGAGGCTCCCGCTCCAAAGTGTACATCCTGCTGGCCACGCTCCTGAGCGGGGTGATGCGCTGGGATATCCGGGATCCGGGCCGCCGCTTCGCCGACCGCTTCGTTCTGGGCGCGGGTCACACCATACCCCTTGTGTACTGTACCCTGGCGGTGCTCAACGAAGCTCTGCGCATTAAGCACCGGCAGACCGGGGATTCCCGCTACCAGGTGCGGGATCCTGAACATAGAGCCCTGTACTGGGAGCACCTGCTGGGCTTCCGCCATCGCGGCGGATTGTCCGGCCACGCGGAGATGCAGGGCCGGACCCTGTTTCTCAAGTTCAACACCGGCCCATCGGGCCACGGCAGCCCGGCGGCCGCCGGCATCGCCCTGGCCCTCAAGCGTTCCGGCGCAGAAGGGGTGAAGGCGTTCGTCCTGGAGGGAGAGGGGGGCTTGACCCCCGGTGCCACCCATGAGACGGCCAACTCCGCCTGGGGCCTGGCCCTGGACAACCTGGTCTATCTGGTGGACTGGAACGACTTCGGCATCGACGACCACCCGGTCAGCCACTCGGTGTACGGCAGCCCGACGGACTGGTTCTCCTCCCACGGTTGGAGGACGGCGGGAACCGAGGAGGGAGAGAATTGGGAAGCGATCACCCGGGTACTGGTGGAGACGGTTCAGAGAGGCGAACCGGCAGAGACGAACAATCCAGACAGGGCTCCAGCAGCCGTGTGGTTCAAGACCCGCAAAGGCCGGGGCTACCTCAAGTACGACAACGCCTCCCACGGGTCTCCTCACCCGCAAAACAGTGAGAAGTATTGGAATACCAAACAGCCCTTCGCGGAGAAGTACGCCGTGAGCTTCGCCAACTTCGGAGGCGCCCCTCCAACTGACGCGGAAGCCCTGCAGAAGGAGTTCCGCGACAATCTGGAAGCGGTGATCGGGGTGCTGCATAGGGATCAAGCCCTGGTAGACTATCTGGCCGACCGGTTGGTCGAGCTGGGGCAGAGCGTGCCCCGGGAGATACCCTCTTTTCGCCTCGGGCGGGCTGCGGGGAAGGGCGGAAAGGGAAGCAGGGGCGGGGGTAGCGGTCCTTTCGCCGACCCGAGGCTGTACGACGCGAAAGCGTACCCGCCGGAGCTTTTTGCCCAAGCCGGGCAGATGCGGGCCAACCGGGAAGCCCTGGCGCGCTGGGGGGCCTGGGTCAACGCGCTGGGCGCCCGGGAGTACGGGCAGCCCCTGTTCCTGGCCAGCTCTGCGGACCTGGCCGGCTCCACCAACATCAGCGGCTTCGCCGCGGCCTTCGGGTCCTTCGAGGGCTACGGCTGGTACGAACGCCACGGCAGCGGCGAAGGGGCGCTGCTGCCCCAGGAGATCACCGAGTTCGCCAACGCCGGCATCATGGCCGGACTGGCCACGGTGAATCTCTCCGAGGATCCTGAAAGCGAGTTCCAGGGATTCTGGGGGACCACCTCCACCTACGGTTCCTTCTCCTACCTGCTTTACGGCATGATGAGGCTGTTCAGCCAGCTGGCCCAGGACTGCGAGTGGAAGCTCGGCAAGGTGCTTTGGGTGGCGGGCCATTCCGGGCCGGAGACCGCCGACGACAGCCGCACCCACTTCGGTATCTTCGCCCCCGGGGTAACCCAGCTGTTCCCCAAGGGGCAGATCATCAACCTCCATCCCTGGGAGTTCAACGAGGTGCCGGTCCTGCTGGCAGCGGCGTTGAAGCGGGACGTGCCGGTGGTGGCGCTGCACCTCACCCGGCCCAAGATCGAGATCCCCCACCGGGAAGATCTCGGCATCCCCTCACACTTCGAGGCGGCCCGGGGAGCCTACGTGATTCGGGAGGCAGATTCCGGGCGACCCCGGGGAGGCACGGTGATCGTGCAGGGCACCAGCGCCGTGGCCGCGGTAATCCGCATCCTTCCGGATCTGGCCGATTTGAACGTCAAGGTGGTTTGCGCCACCAGCCCCCAGTTGTTCGCCGCTCAAGGCGAAGCCTACAGGCTGCAGGTCCTCTCCGAGGCCGAGCGCCTGGACTCCACGGTAATCACCACGCAGGCGCGCTGGTTGATGCACGACTGGCTGTACAGCAGGATCGGGGAGGAGTATGCTCTGTCCTCCGATTGGGACGATCGCTGGCGCACCGGGGGGACCCTGGAGGAGGTCCTGGAGGAAGCCCATCTGTCGCCGGATTATATCCTCCAGGGGGTCAAGCGATTCGTGGATTCCAGGCCCGAGCGGCTGGCCCGACTGCAGGCGGCCGCTCCGTAGAGGCCTGAGAAGAGGCGGGCTAATCGAACCTGCTTACTTGAACACAGCCAGATTAATTCCCAGGACCGCGCAGGTCTGCGATATCGGCTTTCAGATCATCCCGCACGTTCAGATCGCTGCCAACCATTTGCTCCCGCAGGCCGGATATCTCCACTTTCAGGCGCTTTTCCGAGTCGGCGAGAAACGCCTTTTTGGCGGCCATGATCGCCAAGCTGTTCGGTTTGCCCGGGTCGAGCTCGTTTGATCGCATGTATTCGGCCTTGAAATCGCTGAAGGGGAGCTAAACGGAGAAGTCATCGAGAAGCAGCTGATCCTTCATGTCGTTGCCCCGGGAGGTTATGATTGTCTGGAAACATGCAAGTGCCAGGATTGTCAGAATCAGGATTTTCTTCACATCGATTTCTCGTGCTGTTGCCAAGTCTACCAACAAGATAGGTAATCGCCGACCCGGCCGCCAGCACTCGCGGATCCCCCGAACCCGTGAGCACTACTCCGGTGCCTCCGCTCGAAACAGGGTGTAAGTATAGAAGCCGTAGTAGTCGGAGCGGTCCAGGATAAAATCGGCTGAAGTCGGATCGGTGATGCCCTGATACAAACGGCGTTCCGACCGGCTCAGCTCCTTCTCCGCCTCCAGCCAGCGCATCTCGATCAGGGTGAGCAGAGCACTGCGGGTCGGCTCGTCGAAGGGCGCGCACACCCCCCGGGTGAAGGGCTGTGCCGTTGCCTCGATGAAACCGGCCTTCCTCATCCAACCGGCGAGCCGCAGGAAGTGGTGCTCCGGGCTGTCTCCGGCCGTAAAGGGAGCGATCCCCGGCGCTGTGGCGTTGAGAGCCGCCTCCAGGCGGGGGTAGCCCGGCAGAAGCTGCTGCCCCGACCAGATCACGATCAGCAGCAGGCCGCCGGGTTTGAGGATGCGGCGCAAACCCGAAAGCAGTTCGAGGGGACGCCTCATGGCGTAGCAGGCGCAGCTGGCACTCCAGATCCAATCGAGCTCCCGGTCACCAAAGGGCGGTTTGTATATATCGCCCTGGATCAGGGACACCCGTCCGGCGACTGCCCACCTGCTGACGTTGCGCCCCGCCTCTTCGATGAACTGCGGAAGGATATCCAGACCGGTGACATGACCCTGAGGACCCACCGCTTCGGCCAGCGCCGGGATCTGTAAGCCCACACCGCAGCCGGCATCCAGCCCGCGGCTTGCTCGGGGAAGCCCCGCAGAGTTTATGACCCGCCGCAACAGCGGATCCTGGAGAGGATCACTGAGATAGAGTTTTTTCATATAAGCGGCTGGGTCGTATTCAGGCATGGTCGGCTCCTCGGGCGGTGTATCCAGCTCAGTTTGCCACGAGCGGGGCCCGGGATAAAGCGAATGTTTGTAAAAGCTGTGATCTGTACGGGGAAAACTGTACAAAAGGGTCGGGAAATCATTATCTTTTGTTGCAGCGGATAGGATCGAGGAAAGCCGATATCGTGTAGACCCCATATCGCAGAAACCCAATAATTGGAGGAAAAGGATGAGCTATACACCGGATGAAAAACGCTATCAGAGCATGAGGTACAACCGCTGCGGCAGAAGCGGGCTCAAGCTGCCCGCGGTTTCCCTGGGATTGTGGAATAACTTCGGAGGCGACAGTGTCACAGACAACAACCGCCGGATGATCTGGCGGGCTTTCGATTTGGGGATCACCCACTTCGATCTGGCCAACAACTACGGCCCGCCCCCGGGATCGGCAGAGAGCAACTTCGGCCGGATCCTGAACTCCGACCTGTCAGCCTGCCGGGACGAGCTGATCGTCTCCACCAAGGCGGGCTATGACATGTGGCCGGGACCGTACGGGGAGTGGGGCTCCCGCAAGTATCTACTGGCCAGCCTGGAGCAGAGCCTCAAGCGCATGGGCCTGGAATACGTGGACATCTTTTACTCCCACCGATTCGACCCGGATACGCCCCTGGAAGAGACCCTGGGAGCGGTGGCTACTGCGGTCAAGCAGGGCAAGGCGCTGTACGCGGGGATCTCCTCCTACTCGGCTGCAAAGACAGAGGAAGCTTCGCGAATCCTGGCAGATATGGGGGTTCCCTGCCTGATCCATCAACCCTCCTACTCGATGCTCAATCGCTGGATCGAACAGGGCCTGCTCGATGTCCTGGGTAAGGAGGGGATCGGCTGCATCACATTCTCCCCGCTGGCCCAGGGAATGCTGACCGACAAGTATCTGGACGGGATCCCCGAGGATTCCCGGGCGGTCAAGGCGGGCCACTTCCTTCCAAAGGAGTTCCTGAATGATGAGAACCTGGCCAAGGTTCGCAATCTGAACGAGATCGCCCGCCGACGAGGTCAGAGCCTGGCTCAGATGGCCCTGGCCTGGTGCCTGCGGGATCCCCGGGTTACCACCGTCCTGATCGGTGCTTCCCGGCCCGAACAGGTTGAAGAGAATGTCGCGGCCCTTGACAACCTGGAGTTCACCAAGGAGGAGCTGGCGGAGATCGACAAATACGCCACGGAGGCAGGCATCAACCGCTGGGCACGCTCCAGTGAAGCCGGATAGGGTGGACGATTCATCCTTTCAGGTAGTAGCTTACACCTTCCATTTTAGGAGAACGAGGAGATTATCTCTATGAACTATACAGGACCGAAGGTCCGGCGAGCCCGCAGGATCGGGGTTGCCCTTACGCCCAAAGCCGCCAAGGTGATGCAACGCAAGAAGGGGGGTCCGGGAGAACCGCGATTCCGTTCCCGGCGTCGGCAGATGTCGGACTACGGCCGCCAGCTTCTGGAAAAGCAGCGCCTGCGCTACCAGTACAACATCCCGGAGAAGCAGCTGCGGAACTACTTCAAGAAAGCCATGAGCAAGCACGGAAATACAGGAGAGCTGCTCATCGGTATGCTGGAGACCCGGCTGGACGCCTGCGTGCTGCGCGCAGGGCTTGCCAGAACGATCTACGCCGCCCGTCAGTACGTCAACCACGAACACATCCTGGTCAACGGTCTGAAAGTCAAGAGCCCCGGCTACCAGCTGAAACAGGGGGATACCCTTCAGGTCAAGGAACGCAGCCGCCAACTGGCCTGCTTCCGGGAAGCTCTCAGCCACGCGGTTGCCCCGGTGTATCTGGAGGTTTCCAAAGACGAGCTGAAGGCCCGCCTTCTGAGCCTGCCCAGGAGGGAGGAGATCCCGGTGGAGTGCGATATCGGACAGGTGGTGGAATTCTACTCCCGCTGATGCCTCTGATCCTCACCGCGGCGCGGGCTGCAGCGGCAGGAGATGTCGCCCCCCATCAAGCGGTTGATCACCAGAGCGGGAAAACAGAACGGAGGAGGAGACGATGGCGCAGCACGTGTGCGAGGTTTGCGGCTACATCCAGGCCATGGCGCAGACCGGGGAGTCCGTTGTCGAACCGATGCGTACCCGCAAATCCGTGGTCTCCTGGGATGAGATCCTGGTCAAAGGAGCCCAACTGGCGCGTTTTCCCCTGGACAAGGACGCCCCGGTCAAGCTGCAGAAGATTTTGGGTCCGGCTGCACGACCAGCTCGGAAATCTCAGGCCATACGGATATCGAGCACGTATAGGCTTATATCCTGTCGAACCCATTAACTAGAAAGAGTTTTAAGGTGGACAACCGACTACCGGCACTCCCGAGCCGGGGGCAGGCGGATTTCCGCTACTTCTGGGCTTCGCTGAGCCGCTCCATCAGCCCGTCCACATCCACGTATTCCTTGATCATCTGTTTGACGGTGGCGATCTTCTGCGTATCCTGCGGGCGGATTTTGATGGTCAGGTCGTTGATCTTCTGGGCGATGGTGAAGGTGTCGTCCTTCACGAGGAAGGCGGGAACCCCGGCCTGCTTGAGGATCTTGAGAACAGTCTGGTTGGGCCAGATCCCGCAGGTCAGGATTATGCCGCGCACGTTGTAGTCCTCCCGGATGCCGGGAACGTTGCAGGAAACCGCAGCCAGGATCAGGTCCTCCCGGTTTCCCGGGGTAACCAGCAGCACATCCCCCTTGAAGAAGTCGAAAGCCTCGTGGGCGGCCATTGCCCCGACCAGGATCTTGCTGATGATCACATCCAGGTTGCCCTCATCTCCGCTCAGCAGCTCTCCCCGGACATCCTCCAGGAGCTGGCGCAAGGTCGGACTCGACAACAGAGGATAGAAAGGAACCACCCCGAAAGTCTCGATCCCGTTTCTCTTGAAACCGAGACGTACCAGTTTGTTGATCTTCTCGAATTTCTCCGGAATAACCTTGTTGACGATCACCCCGAGCACCTTGACCCCGTATTTGTCGAACACCGCCTTGTTGAGCATCACCTCATCGATGGGGCGTCCGATCCCGCCGCAGGTGACGATCAGTACCGGTGTATCGAGCATCTTGGCCACCGCGGCGTTGCATAGATCGATGACCGAGCCGACCCCGGCGTGCCCCGTGCCCTCGATCATCATAAAGCGCTGTTCCGCGCTTTCCCGCTTGTAGGCCTGGTGGATGCGCTCTGTGAGTTTGTGCACGTCTCCCCGCAGGATATACTCCTCGGTAAAACCGCGGGGCACGGCCACCGGGCTCATGTCGTACAGGGGGCTGCCGATGTGAAACACATCCTTCATCAAGGTTGCGTCCTTGTCGATCTCGTGCTCCCCGATCAGCTTGACCTGCTGTCCTACAGGTTTGATGTAGCCGATCTCAGGATAAATCTCGCTGAACGCTTCCAGAAGCCCGAGTGCTGTTGTTGTCTTTCCGTCGTTCTGACGGGTAGCGGCCACGTAGATGCGCAGGGGATCGTTCATAACTCCAGGGTAGTACGGTTCTCGTGCTCTTATCAAGCTGGCGCAGGGGCTCGATTGCCCGTCGTCGCGGCGGGGCCTGTCTTACCCCGTGACAGGGGGAGGGGTTCCATACTATATTCCGTACTATAAATGAGGAATAACTATGAGCGATGCCGTAAAACCGGGTAAAAGCGGCGGCATGAAGGCCGCCTACCAAATAGCCTATCGTAAAGCCTGTGAGCAGCTGCGGGGACGGAGCCCGGAGGAGCTTGCCGCCCTCTGCGAGCGTTCGGCAGCCGTGCTCAACGGGTCCGCGATCCGACTCGCCTTTTTCGGTTCCCGGGTGGAGTTGCGGATCACTCCCGGCGGCAGCATCGAGTTTGCGCCTTCGGATCTGCCTCTGGTGGAGAAGATCCTCATCCTCCACTATCTCCTGGCCCGGGAGCGTAAGTCCGTCAAAGGTCAGATGGTGGCCTTCAAGAATCTGCCCGGAGCGGCCTTCTACGATCCGACCTACCAGAAGCGGGGTCCCCGTCGCATCGCCCGCCGCTACGGAGAAAATGTCGAAACCTTCCGCAAGGCCAGCCGGAACCTCGGCTGGCATGAGGAGGAGCTGGGGGATGCCTCCTTTCGTTTCGATATCCTGCCGAAGATCAGGGGGCTGGTAGTGCTGCATGGCGGAGATGAGGAGTTCCCGGCGGAGGCGAACATCCTATTCGACGATGAAATCGTCAACTTCCTGTCCCTGGAGGATGTGGCCGTGCTGGCCGGGCTGATCGCCACAAGACTGACAAAATCCGGCAACATATAGGAGAGGAGGCGATAGGTGCACAACAAAGAGCTGGAGCAGACCCTGGCATTGATCAAACCGGATGCCTTGAAGAATTCTCTGACCGGGTATGTGCTTTCCCAATTGTCGGAGTTTCACACGGGCCTGATCTACGCGGGCACTAAGGTGGTTCATGTGACCCGAATGCTCGCCGAGGTCCACTACGAAGAACACAAGGGCAAGGTCTTCTATCCCTCCCTGATCGAATACATCACAGGCTGCGTGCACTACGCCGACAAACCGCACCGCCAGCGGGTGATTGCCATCGTGTATCAAGGGCCGGACGCCGTACAAAAGGTCCGGGAGGTGTGCGGACCGACCAATCCCCACATAGCCCGGGAGCAGAAGCCGGGCTGCATCCGTTCGTTGGGAACGATCGTAGCATTGAAGGATGAAGGGGGCCGGGAGATCGGAGAACGCATGGACAACCTTATCCACGCCTCGGCCACGGATGAGGAAGCGGAGCGGGAGATCAAGCTCTGGTTCAAACCGAATGAGGTGCCCCCCTGCATGCGCTCTTATCCGACCGGCCGGAGCGAGGAGCCGTACTACTTCAAGGATGACAGACTCCTGCCAAAGTACCAGCCGGGAAGTGTGTGCGTGGTAACCCCGGGGGACGTGATGTGGGAGTCGGACCTCGAGGCGCTTCGACTGATCCAACAGGGCAATAAGGCCCGCTGCAGCCTCCGGACCGTGGTGGCCAAGTACCTGCTGAACGAGGATGCCGAGGGGTTCTAACCGTTCGAATGTGAATAAGGACGCCTCAAGCCCGGTCTGGTACTGCCAGGCGGGCTTGAGGCTATATCAATTATGGCTCACCTCAAGCGGTGAGAGCCATCGAAGCGGGAATCCGCTGAGCAGCCTGTTTCTGACGAGCCGCCTGAACCAGCGTCACCGCGGCGGTGTTGACGATATCCTCAACCGAGCATCCCCTGGACAGATCGCTCACTGGTTTGGCCGTGCCCTGAAGAAACGGACCGTACGCTTCGGCTCCGGCCAGCCGCTGTACCAGCTTGTAGCCGATGTTTCCCGAGTTCAGGTCGGGGA
>CAZPPB010000007.1:0-53229 GCA_964588355.1 uncultured Spirochaetaceae bacterium
CTGCGGCATTCCGACAATATCAGAAGAGGAGAATGCCGTTGAAGACTTCTACCCTGAAACGAACGCTTCGTGCGGAAGCCCGCACATTGAAAGACTTTGCCGAGCTTCAAAAGGACCTGCAGCAGGCGATCAGCAAGAGGCAGTGGACCGAGCTGACCAAGGAGATCGAAGCTCTTCGCCGGCTGGCCGAGAAGATCGAGACCCTTGAGGAGGACCGGATCCAGGCCTACCATACGCTCAAGAGCTCCCTCGCGGCCAATGAAAAGGAGAGCTTTACCGAGATCGTTGCCCGCCTTCCGGCCAAAGACCGGGATGAGCTCCTGGCTCTGTACCGGCACCTGAAAGCCGCGGTGATACGGGTGAAGGCTTCGGCCGGACTGCTCAACTATTACGTCCAATCCATGTCCGAGGCTCTGCGGCAGATCCTGGAAGAGCTGTTTCCCCATCGCAAAGGAAAGATGTACTCCCGTAACGGTCAGCCCAAAGAGCCGGGGGACGAGTCGCTCATGCTGTACGGCAACGCTTAGGAGGCCGATATGCCATCGACATTCATGGGGATCGAGATAGGAAAACGCAGTCTCATAGGCCACACCCTGGGCCTGAACACGATCGGCCACAACCTCAGCAACGCTTCGGTGGAGGGCTACAGCCGGCAGCGGGTGGAGATGAAGGCCACCGATCCGATCTACATGCCCGGTTTGAACCGGGAACTTTACCCGGGGCAGCTCGGGCAGGGCATGGAGGTCAGCCGCGTCGAACGGGTACGGGATATGCTGCTGGAAGGGCGGATCATCAATGAGAGCGCAGGGGAGGGGTACTGGGGCGCCCGGGACAAGTACGTGCTCCTCCTGGAGCAGATCTACAACGAACCGACCGAGGTCTCGGTACGCTCCTTGATGGACAAGTTCTGGGAATCCTGGCAGGAGCTGTCCTTGAATCCCACGGAGGTGGGAGCCAGAACCGCGGTGCTGCAGAGGGGCCAGGCCCTGATCGACGCAATCCACAGCCGCTACTTCCGGCTCAAAGAAACCCGGGACATGATCGAAGGGGATATTCTGGCCGTCGTGGATGAGGTGAACGACCTGGGCCGGGAGATCGCCGCGCTGAACGAGCTGATCATCAAGATCGAGGCCCTGGGGGACAATCCCAACGATCTGTACGACCGCCGGGATCTCTTGACCGGGCGCCTGGCCGAGCTGGTGGATATCTCCATCGGAACCCAGGATCCGGACGAATACGTCATCTATACTGGAGGACGCCACCTGGTACAGGGACGGCACCACGAAGAGCTGGTTCCGGTTCCGGACCCCGCCAACGGCAGCTATTCCAGGATCCTCTGGGGCGAGACCGGGGATTCTCTGGAGCTCCGGGGGGGCAAGCTGGCCGGGCTCATGGAGCTGCGCGACGTGGACGCCCGCGGCGAAATCCAGAAGCTGGATCTGATGACAGTCACCTTCATCGATCTGGTCAATGAGATCCACAGCCGTTCCTACGGACTGAACGGGAAAACGGGAATCGATTTTTTCCGCGAGTACCCGTTCATCAACAACCTGGCTGGCAACTACGACCGAAACGGGGACGGGGTGAACGATTCGACCTATATCTTCCGCATCAACGGCACCAACGCCCTGGATCCCAAAGAGCAGGTGGGCCTGCGGGGCACCCTCATCCTGCCCGGTGCTGCCGATAATGTGCTGCTGGATTATTTTCCCACCGACACGGTGCAGGACATCATCTTCCGCATCAACACCTCGGGGGCGGAAGTCGCCGCTCGGCTGAACCGGGAGGGGCAGCTGACAATTACCGGTGTTCCGGCGGCGGACACGGACAACCCGGATTTCGTGATTCGGCACCTCGAAGACACCGGACAGCTCCTGGTAGGCTACGCCGGTATGCTCGAGGCCGGCGGACCGGCGGGTGCCTTCGACTGGGGCGGACCCGACGCTTCGCTGAACCTGGTACCGGAGGCCCGATACGCCGTGGCGCCTCAGGCCAACCCCGCCGGCTGGATCGAGGTGAATCCGGCTCTGGCGCGGGATCCCCTGAGCGTGGCCAGTGCCTTGGAGGGCGGGGGAGAGGCTTTCGGCGACGGGTCGGCAGCCCTGGCCATCGCCAATCTGAGAACCGAACCGGTCATGCTGGGTGCCAGCGGCAGCTTCGACGAGTATTTCTCCACGGTGGTTACAGATATCGGCCTGCGCGGGGAGATCGCCGAAACAGCCTTTGAAACCCAGAGTCTCGTGCTGAAAGAGCTCCGGGATATGCGGGAAGCCCTGTCAGGCGTGAATATCGACGAAGAGCTGGCCAACATGATCAAGTACCAGCACGGCTATTCTTCGGCGGCCCGCTTCGTCACGGAAGTGGACAAAATGTTGGACACGATCATCAACAGAATGGCGGTGTAAAAGAGCATGAAACGCATCAGCACCAATATGCCCAATAACGATATGAGCTACTACATGCGGCTGCGGGAATGGAAGATGAACGATCTGCAGAACAAGATGGCCTCCCAGACCCGGTTGAAGAACCTGCGGGATGACCCCATAGCCGCGGGGCACGCCACCCGCTACCAGTCCAAGGTCGTCCGGCTGGAGCGATTCGTCGACAACATCTCGAAGATGCGCGGGGATCTGTCCCTGGCGGAGGGCAACATCCGCTCCGGCGTGGACATGCTGCAGCGGATCCGGGAGCTCACCGTTCAAGGAGCGAACGGAATCTATGACGACGAACAGATGGCTTACATGGCCGAGGAGGTCGACCAGCTGCTGCGGGAAATGGTGGAGATCGGCAATTCCCTGGACGGGAAGGGCAATTACATCTTTTCCGGCCACCGCAGCAAGATCGAACCGTTCCGCCTCAGCACGGGCCGGGTAGAGGGCAGTCGGGACGCCGAGGTGATCACCTCCGTTCAGTACGTGGGCGACAATGGCCGAAATCGAGGTGAGATCGACGAGATGGCGACCCTGGACTTCCGTCTTCCCGGCAACTACGTATTCTGGGCTGAGCGGCAACAGATCTATTCGTCCGTCGAGGCGCTGAATTACCGGGTGCAGAATGCCTCCCTGATCGCAATCGACGGGGTGGAGATCCAGTTCAAGGAGGGAGACAACCTCTACGCCATCATCGACAAGATCAACGCATCCGAAGCTCCGATTAAGGCCAGACTCGATCCGGTGGAGAACGCCCTGGCCCTGGAGGGAACCTTCCCGCATCAGATCTGGCCGGAGGATCGGCGGGGCACGGTGCTGCAGGATCTGGGGATCATAGCCAGGGGATCCGAGTCCCCGCCCCTGAACGTGGCGGATTCCGCAGCCGCCTACGGGGGATCGGTCTTCGACATGATCATCACCGTGCGCAACGGCATGTATGAGAATGACCTCCACCGGATCGGCGGAGATGGCTTGAGGGGTATCGACGACGCAATCGAGGCTTTGACCGCCCATCTTGCCGAAATCGGCTCCAAGGATGCCCGCCTGCAGGTTACAGAACGGCGGCTGGAATACGAACGGCCGGAGTATATCAGCTTCCTGGCCAAGGAGGCGGATCTGGATATCACCGAGGCGATCACCGATTTGAAGATGCTGGAACACGTGCATCAGGCCGCCGCCGGAACCGCCGCCCGCATCATCAGGCCGACCCTGCTGGATTTCCTGCGATAATTGGAGTGAGATGATGAGAATCGATACCAAGGCCTACGGTTCCATCGACGTAGATGAACGGCAGAGGATCGAATTCCCCTACGGCATCCTTGGCTTCGAAAAGCTCAAGAGCTACGTGCTCCTGGACGCGCCGCAGCAGCCCTTCTACTGGCTTCAGGCCCTGGATCTGGTTGAGGTCGCCTTTGTTCTGATCAACCCCGTCATCTTCCGGCCCGACTACACCGTAGAGGTTTCTACGGAGGAGCTGGAGGAGATCGGCATAGACTCCCCCGACAAGATGGTCGCCTTCGCCATCGTCACCATCCCCGAGAATCCGGCGGAAATGACAGCCAATCTGCAGGGTCCGATCATCATCAACAAGGAAACCCGGGTAGGGCGTCAATCCATCTCCATGAATCCAAAGTGGGAAGTCCGACATCCTGTTCTGAAGGAACTGGCCGCGGTAAGGCAGGAACCATGCTGATACTGTCCCGCAAGGTGAACGAGCGGATCGTGATCGGGGATGAGATCGAGATCTCCGTCATCGATATCAGGGGGGATCAGGTCAAGATCGGCATCGAGGCTCCCCGCTCGATCAAGGTCTACCGCAAAGAGGTCTACCAGGCCATTCAGCAGGAAAACATCGAAGCGGTGAAAACAGAACCCTCCGCCCTTCCCGAATGGGACCGCTTCGTGGATCGGGCTACTCACCGAAAAAAGTAATCTCAGCCTCGCTCTTTCTCAAGTAAAGGGGTACGGGTTCGTTCTGCGCTTGCCCCAGTCTCGTCATTCCGCAGGCCAGCAGCCCCTCGGGATCGGTCGGCTGCCCCGAAGCATCGAGGACCAGCTCCGTCCCTGGAGCCGCACCTTCTGCAAGCATCAGCTCGTACAGCTCCCGAGCAGCTGCACCAGTGAGCAGGAGAGGGCGTCGTGCTTCAAGGGCAGCGCAAAGATCCGGGAGGGTGGTTTCCAGGTAGTTGCCCTCCAGATTGCCGGCTCGATAGACAGCGGCGTAGTACTTCTTGCGCAGGGAGGGATTCACCGCTGCAACCAGTCCGGGAAAGCGGCGGTAGCGGTAGGCCAACCCGTCCAGCGTGGAAACGCCGATCAAGCGGCGGCTGGCACCGCCGGAAGCGCCGTTCGCCGGCGGCTCGCCGGAGGGACGTACCCCGCGCCATAGTCCGCCATCGGCCAGACCCTTGGCCGTGGCCAGGCCGATACGGATCCCGGTAAAGGATCCCGGCCCGGTGGAACAGATGATCAGCTCCAGGGCTTCGACCGGTAGATCGGCCTCCTGCAGCAGCATGCGGACCGCGGGCATCAGCCGCTCCGAGTGCTTCAGGCCTATCTGAAAGATCAAGCTGCGGCGCTGGAAAGCCTCGCTGCCCGGCCGAGAGATCCCTGAATCACTATCCGGCCGAGAGGTCCCCGGATGACTGTCCAGGCACAAGCCCAGAGCCGTGGTAGCCGTGTCGATTGCCAGAGTGTTCATGTTCCGGCCGGTCCCTCTATCTCCACGCTGCGGTTTTCCCCGTTCGAGAGACCTATATCGATCCGGATCGCGGAATCCGGCAGGAACTCCGCCGCCTTCTCCGCCCATTCGATCACGCAGATCCCGGAAGCGTTCAGGATCTCCTCCAACCCCAGATCCTCGATCTCTTGCGGATGGTTGATCCTGTACAGATCGACGTGGTAGAGGATGATCGGAAGCCCCTCCCGGAGGCCATCGTACTCTGCGATGAGGGTAAAGCTCGGGCTGGTGACAGGCTCTTCGACGAGCAGACTCCTGGCGATCCCCTTGACCAGAGTCGTTTTGCCCGCCCCGAGCGGGCCGTGTAGAGCTACTATGTCGCCCCTGCCGAGCCGCCGGCCGAGCTCGGCGCCCAGATCCGTGGTTTGTTCCGCCGAATGACTTTGATATCTTTGTTTTTGCCGCACTCTGGATTTTCCGTATTTCCCATGGTACGAAAAAACCGCGGGCGGGTCAATGTTGATCCCCGCGGGTGTCCCCGCGGCTGCTGATTGCTCTAACTTCAGCGGGCGGCGACCGGAGATCGGGGAGGTGTGAAATCGTAAACGTATAGGTAGATCTGGTTGAGGTAGCGGCTGGACAGCTTTGTAAACATGATGTGCATGACTCCGCTTCGAAATCCCGTCTTGCGGATCCTCTTGACTTTTCCGAATACAGTGATGCGCTGGCGGCGAGCCAGTTCGAATTCGATCTTGCAGAGGCTGCCGGTGCTCAAAGGATAGACGCTGTTGATCGAACATCCTCCGGCGGAGATATCCAGCAGATTCCCGAGGTAGCGGCGCGATGCCTGTACAACCGCCTTCTTTTTTGCCCGCCTGCCCGAGCCGGAATCCACGACGAGCACGGGAAAGAAAAAACAGGGGCGGTGGATCGGGCTTCGGCGATACTTTCGCTGCTGCTCCCGCTGCAGGGTTCGGGCATGATGCAGCAGTACGCAGACCGTGCCTTTGATCCTTTCGTAGCCCAGCACCTTGCTTTCGAAGGCATAACCGGCGTCGGATTCTCTCCAGAAATTTATCTTGAGCCGGGTACCCCGGGGCCAGCGTATCTGACTGCCCGCCTCGTCCTGCGCGGCGGCCAGGGCTACCATATCCTTCAAGTTCGATACCACCCGGGTGTTGTAATGAGCCCCCGTCTCCGTACTGACCGTCACCCCCTGACCCGGGCGCAGCATGATCGTGGAACGGACTCCCGTTCCCTTGCGGGCGTTGCGCTCGATGATCTGTTTGATTTGAAACAGGTAGGTCAGCCTGCGTTCCCTCTCCTCCTCTTTCAATTTTGTGTTCTGATGAAGAGCATAGATGCCTTTTCTGAGAACGTCATCGAGCAGACCCGAGCTGGAGAAGATGAGAAACGGCTGGCGTACGCTGCAGACCCTGATCAGATATTCGAGGATCTCGATATGGTGCTTCTGCAGCCCGATGTTTTTCGCCATCCGGTGAAACACGTAGCGTCCGTATTTGCGCCGGCGCGCGGGATCGAGATTTCGATTTCGCCTGCTGGAGAGGATCCCCCCTATGATGATGATTCCGATGAAAGCGGCGACGATCGCCAGGAAGATCAGGACCGAACGTCTGTCCGGCGAGGCGAGAAAATCGTAGCGAGTCTGCAGCAGGATCATGCCAACTCCTGCAGGATGCTGCGCAGCCGCTCCAGGCGGGGAGCTATCTCGTACTCCATCAAGTCTCCGATCAATACCGAATCCCTGGCATCGAAAGCCTCCAACAACTCCGAGAGCACGCCGTTGAGCTCGTGGTAGAAAGCCTCCAGATCCTTGTTGCTGTTGTTGGGAAAGATCGAGGAAACAAGTCGCACCAGGTTCTGGGACAGCTCGGAAAAACGCACGATCGTGTCCATAGCCTGTCTGTCCCGGCCGGTTTGCAGCAGGATTGAAATCTCGCTTACCTCCTCGATACAAACGCTCAGCGCTCCAGAGAGGGTTTTGAGAGCCGCCTTGGGATCCTGAAGCTCCTGAAGCCGGAAGGACACCCGGGCGCGGATTGCCTCGACAAGCTCGAGAGCCTGCTGCCGCATGCCCTCGGGCCAGGCCAAAACCTGCTCGGCTTCGCCCGCTCCAAACAGGGAAACCAGGTTCTGCAGCAGCGGGTCGTTAGGGAAATGCTTCTGCAGGCTTTCGATCAGAGCGGAGAAGCCCGACATCAGCTCCCCCAGCCGCTCGCCGTCATTCGCTGTGACACTGCGTTTCAGCATGTCCAGGTACTCGAGGATGGTCTGCAGATTCGCTCCGGCCAGCTCCCGGGTATGCTTCACCTTGACGTCCAGGGTTCCCACTTCACTGTGAGGCGTCGGTCCCCACTGTTCGTAAGGCATTGACAGCAGCTCCCGATCCCCGTGTTTTACCGAGTAGAGCACCAGATCCGTGCCGTCCAGCCAGGTTTCTATGTCCTTGACAACCTCACCGAGGGTTTCGTTCTGCTCGATCGTAAAATCCAGGTTCTGATTGTTTATCTGAATTTCCACCTAGTCGTTCCTTCTATTTAGATTTTCGATCGCCCGAGAGGATTCCTCAAGACTGTCCAACGCACCTTCCATGTCTCCGAACTTCTTTCTTAATTCCGCTTCGTAATCCTCCAGATGTTCGTTGTAGCGTTCGATCTCCTGCTCCTTGCGGGCGATCGAGTTGTCCAGCCCGGCAAGCCGGTTAGCGACTACGCCGCCTGTCTCGACATAGGCCTTGAGGTAGGTGTCAACCTGGTAGGCCGCTCCCGTATCGACGGTCAGATCGTTATCGCTGTCGTACCCGAACAGCTGCTTGACCCAGTCGCCCATGCGGTTTACCGATTCCTCGAGCTCGGCCTCGTCGATCTGCAGATAGCCGCGCAACCGGGTCCGGTCCACCGTGCCGGAACCCTGAAAGCTTCCGCCGGAGGTGCTGATCCCGATTTGAGCCAGCAGGCTCAAGGTCTGCCCGCCGTCGGTCGGGTGGGGATCCATCATGATCCGCTGCAGCCGGCTTTTGAGCTGCATCAGGGTGGTGTTGCCCTGGAACAGGCCGAGATCTTCCTCAGCCTGTTCTTTTTCATCTCCATCGAGAAACATGGCACTTTCCAGCACCTGCTCATCCCGGCGGGTGACTATGTCGACGTTCATGAGCAGGCGGTTGTAGTAGCCGATGAAATTGTAGAGTCCCTCCTCTATCGATTCCAGGTCCCTGGACACGGAGAGGGACACGGGCGCTTCGCCGGCTCGGTGAAGGGTGATATTCACTCCGGGAAGCAGGTCATCGATATCGTTGCTCTCCCGGGTGATTTCGATCCCGTTCATCTCGATCAGCGCATCCTCTGCAGAGGACAGGGGGTTGACTGCCCTGTATTCACCCCGGGCTGTCTTGTCGAAGATACGGATGCCGCGAATATGGATGATCCGATGGGTGTTGCGGTTGCGTACCACCAGAGCGTCGATCCTCTGCGGCAGCTGTGAAGCTTCATATTCCAGGGGGATGAAATCCCCGGAATCCTCCAGCGGAGGCAAGGCGGTCAGACTGTCCCCCTCCTGGACGAAGAGGATCCTGGCATCGTCGACCCGCTCGGGGGGTTGCGGTGCTTCCCAGGGCGGCAGAACTGTGCGGGAACGGGCGCTTTCTACGCCGATCCCCTCGAACTCGATCCCGCCGGGGGAGGGAATCGCCGGGCCGGCCGGCGGGGTTGGTTCCTCATAGGCTTCCTCCGGAAGTTTTTCTACCCAAACCTCGAGGCTCAGCACCATATTGGGGTTCATCGTGTGGGGCGGACGCATTGGGATCTTGGCTTCCGAAGCCGGATTCAGACGCAGTGTTCCCTCGCTCACCGCAACTTCCCGTCCCTCCACCAGGGACGGACTCAAATCGATCGTGCGGCTGGCCTCCAGCGACCGTTCGATGATCCCTGTCTGCTCACCGAAGGCGGCGGCCTGATCGTAAAAGCTCAGGGTGTTGCGCGCCCCCGTCTTCTTGCTCTCAATGAGGAATACCTGCGTGTTTTTACTGTCGCTGACCACCGAAGCTTCCAGAAGACCGTCGGACTTGGTATTGATCGCTTCGGCCAGCTCTCTGAGGCTGCCGCCGCGGAAATTGATGCGCACCTCTTCATCCCCGACCCGAAATCTGTAGAGTCCAGCCGGAGCTTTGTAATCCTTTGGCAGGGGCTTTGACAGGAAGCGATCGGAGGCGGCGACCCGCTTGACCAGGATCGATGCCTCCTCCTCGACCGCCGTACGGTCTGCGGTGGCGGTCAGCACGCTCTCATCGGAGGAGCTGGCGATCCTGTTGTTGAAGGGATTTTGAAAACTGTAGAGATTCTGAGCAGACTCCCGTACCGAGACCATGTGCTGGTTGAGCTTCACCCAGGCGCGTTTCTGATTCTGGTAGGTCTCCTTCTCCTGTTCCATCCGGGCCAGGGGAATGCTTTCAGCCTCGACGAGCTTTTTGATGGTATCTTCACTGTCGTACTTGCTGGTGACTCCCGGGATGGAGAAACTCTGAGAGTGGACGGTGGAAGCTGCGGACAGCAGTAATAAGCTTAGAAAAATGGTAATGAAAAGATGTGTTTTGGGGCCAGCCATTCAGACGGTATTCAACGCCTCTTTCTTGAAGACGCCCGCTCACCGCTTCTAGATCTCTTCGTCGAACAGAATCCCGATCGTTTCCCTGATCCGGGCGACAAGTTTTTGGATTTCCTCCGGCGGAATCTCCTTGATTACCTTATCGGTTGATCGGTCAACCACCTTTACGACCACCCGATCGATCTCTTCGTTCACGCTGAACTTCAACCGTCTGTTGAACATGCGGAAAGCTTCCCGCAGGATATCCAGGTTCTTGCCGATGTCCTTCTTCTTGACCACGGCTTCGGGTGACCGCGCTCTCTCCAATTTTCCCGTCTGCTCGGGGAACTGGGGTTTGTTAGGGTATTCCTGGGAGATTCGCGGATTCGATACTCCTTGAATCTCGATTCCCATCTGTTTCCTCCATGAAAGATAAGATAGGGGAGTGCGCGACCTCCCCTACCTAAGTTTGCGAAAAGAGGTGACGTCCAGAAACCTCTTTTGGTTTTCGGGAACGGCTAAGCCTCTACTTTTACTGTAGCAGTTGCAGTACGTTCTGCCCCTGCAGGTTGGCCTGAGCCAACATAGCTGTTCCGGCCTGCGCTAGAATCTGGTTCTTTACGAACTGCACGGTCTCGGCAGCCATATCCGTGTCCCGGATAAGCGATTCGGCGGCCTGCATATTTTCAGCTGCCACCGCCACGCCCTTGGCCGCAATTTCGAACCGATTTTGGTACGCCCCCAGATCCGCCCTCTGCCTGGATACGACCGTCAGAGCTGCGTCCACCATACCGATTGCTCGGTTGGCCTGATCAGGTGTTGAAATCGAGATCGATTGTCCCACCTCTGAGCTCTGCAGTCCCAGGGCCTGGGCTGTCATGGTTCCGATAAAAACCCGCTCTCTCTGATCCATATTTGCACCTACCTGAAAGTACATCGATCGAATTTCAAGTCCTCCCCGAGCAGGATCGGCGAACGCCCCGGTAAGGGTGTTCATGCCGTTGAACTGCGCGTGAGAGGCGATCCGGTTGATCTCGTCTACGAGCTGAGATACTTCAACCTGGATCTGCATCCTGTCCTCATCGGAGTAGATGCCGTTGGCAGATTGTACAGCGAGCTCTCGGAGGCGATGCAGTATATCATGGGTTTCTCCGAGGTATCCCTCCGTTGCCTGTATAAAGGAGACCGCATTTTCGATATTGCGTTCCGCCTGGTTCAAGCCGCGGATTTGAGATCGTAGCTTCTCGGATACGGCCAGGCCGGAGGCGTCGTCGCCAGCCCTATTGATCCTCAGTCCAGAGGAAAGTTTTTCGATGTTCTTCTGCACTTCCACATTCTGGAACTTGAGGACGCGGTTGGCGTACTCCGCGCTCATGTTATGATTGATTATCATCTCACCCTCCTTGAATTGACGAGAAAGGCCTCCTTGGCCTAACGTGTTAGCTGCGCTAACGATACCGACAGGAACTCCGGAGTCTTTCGCGCTCATCCTCCGAATCCGTTCCCATTTTTTTCTCCTGTCCGGTATGGAGATCACGTTCGACCGGTGCAGCCGAATCCAACTGAGAATCCGGCCGCACACCGATCGAACTATCTCTATACCCTGGCACCGTCAGGAGGGCGAAGGTTTTCAAAGATCAGAAAACGGTTTGGTCCTCTGCTATTTGGTCCTGTTTGAACTAAGTATAGTCCCTTTAACCCAGCAACTGCAACACGGTTTGCGGTTTCAGGTTCGCCTGGGCGAGCATTGCCATGGATGCCTGCAGGAGAATCGAGTTCTTGGTGAACTCTACGACCTCCGCAGCCATGTCGGCGTCCCTGATACGGGATTCCGCGGCCTGCATGTTCTCTGCGCCGACGGCCAGCCCCTTCATCGTGTGCTCCATGCGGTTCTGGTAGGCGCCCAGATCCGCCCGCTGTCGGTTGACCACTTTGAGGGCTGCATCCAGCACTCCGATGGCCCGGTTGGCTTCATCGGGGGTGGATATGGAGATGATGTCCCCGCCGCTGGCCATCTGCTTGATCCCGAGACCCTCGGAGGTCATC
Source organism: uncultured Spirochaetaceae bacterium (assembly GCA_964588355.1). Classification (GTDB taxonomy): domain Bacteria; phylum Spirochaetota; class Spirochaetia; order SZUA-6; family DRHE01; genus JAFGQJ01. The sequence goes on from CAZPPB010000007.1 coordinate 11,755, forward strand.
GTACCGATGTACACCCGCTCCCTCTGGTCCATGTTGGCCCCAATATGAAACCACATGGAAGCGGTGACGATGTTTTCGCCGGTTTCCCGGCCGAAGCGTCCGGTCAGCATGTTCATGCCGTTGAACTGGGCGTGAGAGGCGATGCGGTCGACCTCGTCCACGAGGGCCGAGACCTCGACCTGGATCTGCATGCGATCCTCATCCGAGTAGATCCCGTTAGCGGCCTGTACGGCCAACTCCCGAAGTCGCTGGATGATGTCCTGGCTCTCCTGGAGATACCCTTCTGTGGTTTGGATGAAGGAGATGCCGTCCATGGTGTTTTTTTCCGCGCGCTGCAATCCTCGAATCTGGCTGCGCATCTTCTCCGACACCGCTAACCCGGAAGCGTCGTCTCCGGCCCGGGTGATTCTCAAGCCAGAGGACAGCTTCTCCAGGTTCTTGTCCAGGACCCAGGTGTTCATCTTTTCTTGGCGCTGTGCAAACAGCGCGCTCATGTTGTGGTTGATTATCATTGTTTCCTCCGTGAAACACTAGGTTTTCAACGGGCATCCCTGCCCGTATCTTTTTACTAAACCTCCCTCCAAAAAAGACGATATGTAGATTAGGGGAAGATCGAGCTCCTGTCCCGGGAAATCGAAGCTAGAAAATCCCTCACTCTTTAGATCGTCATCCCCCCCTTTAAAATTTATTTATTTTTATCCCGAAATTTCGACTTTTCCTGTCGCTGTTTGCCGGGGGTGAGCGCAGTAGCCGGATGGCCGTAGCTCTATTGACGGGTTTGTCTGGCCGTTCGGAGGGTGTTGTTGATCAGCAGCTTGTAGCTCATCGGGGTCTTGTCCTCTATGAACTGGATGCCGAAGGCCCCGATGTCCTCCCGGCCCACTACCTCCTCGAAGCGCACGATCTTAGCGGGGATGAGCATCTGTTTCTTCAGGGCCGAGAATTGAAGCGCCGCGGTCTGATGGACATGCTCGGGCCGGGCACCAAATAATAGGACCTTGGCCCCTGAGAAGGACAGATCCCGGATGATGCATTTTCGGGTCTGTTTTTCCAGAACCAACGCAGCCTCTTTGCCGTCGATACCGATGAGCTTGATATTGGCAGGATTGAGCTCGATGCGCTCATCCTTTCTCCGTTTGAAATTCGTATTGGTATCGAACAGCTGTCCAAGCATCTCGATCAAGTCATCCGGCGGTTTGGTGGTGTATTCAAGGCTGATAAAGTACAGATCCGGTTTTTCGGGGCTGTAGAAGGTGTAGTTCACGATTTTCGCCGGCACGAAGAAGAACAGCGGCGCCGGCTTGTCACTGCGCCGGAAGGCGAAGCGCAGGGATACGGAATTGCCCGCCAGCCGGATCTGCTGCAGCGCCTGGGTTCTCAGGCTGGCCACGATTTTTGCTCCGCCCAAGGAGCAGGAGTAGACGATACAGGACAGCTGCTCCCCGCGGGTCTTCAGATACACCTCCTTCGGCAGGAGCTTGAGCACCTCGATAATCTGGCGGGTGAAGGTTATCTCTCGGTCCTTGTACAGTTCGTAGTACCGCACAAGCTGCTGGCTTGTTATAAACCCCATAGGGAGTGTACCTAACCGGAGCTACTATAGTACAATCTTGGCCGCAATGTCAACGAAAGGGGTGCCGGCGATGTTTTCCGTATTCGGATTGGGAAATCCGCTGCTCGATTTCATAGCTCCTGTAGATCCTCCGATCCTGGACGCTCTGGCTGCCAAGAAGGGAACGATGAACCTGGTGGATCGAGATGGAATGGAGAGGGTCCTGTCCAAGTTGGGTGGCTACACCAATATTCCCGGAGGAAGCGCCGCCAACACCCTCCGGGCGATTTCCTGGTTGGGCGCAGACGGGCAGCAGGAAAGGCCGCTGTTCTGCGGGGCGGTCGGGCCCGACTCCCGGGGTCAGGCCTACACCGGCAGTTTGAGAAGTGCGGGCATCGACGTGCGGGTGGTGAGAAAAAACCTTCCCACCGGCTGTTCGGTCATCCTGGTAACGCCGGATCACGAGCGGACGATGTTCACCTATCTCGGTGCCTGCAGGGAATACGGTTTAGAGGATCTGGAGCTGGACGCCCTTTCCGGATCCAAGATCTTCTACACTACCGGCTATATGTGGGACACGGAAAATCAGAAGCAGGCGGTGAAGGCAGCGTTGGAGCGTAGCCGGCAGCGGGGCGTGCGGATCTTCTTCGACCTGGCCGATCCTTTCGTGGTACGGCGCTACCACGAGGAGTTTCGCTCCTGGCTTCCCTCCCGTGTCGACGTGCTGTTCGGGAACCGGGACGAGTTCAGGATTATGTTCGGGCCGGATTTGGAGGACCGGCAGCTGCTGGGCAGGGCGGCGGAGGCTTGCCCGGTACTGTTGATGAAGACCGGCTGTGATGGGTGCCTTGTGGGTGATCATGGTACGGTTCGGCGGGTCGAAGGTTTTTGTGTGGATCCGCTTGATACCACAGCGGCGGGGGACTGCTTCTCCGCAGCCTTTATCTTCGCCACTCTGCGGGATTGTCCCCCTATCAAGGCGGCCAGGCTAGCCAACCGCATGGCTGCCTCGATCGTTACCGTCCTGGGTTGCGATTTTACAAATCTCGACAGGGAGTTGATCCTGCGGGAAGGGCTATCCTGAACTCGTTCCTGCCGGGCTGAGAGTATACCTCTATCGAACCGTTGTGTTCCTCTATGATCATCTTGCAGATCGTCAGGCCAAGACCGGTGCCTTTATCCTTTTCGTAGGAAAAGAACGGATCAAACAGTTTCGGCAGCAGCTCCCGGGGAATGGGAGGCCCGTTGTTGATGAAGCGAATCACGACCGTGTCGTCCTCCACCGAAGAGTTGATCCGGATGGTTCGTTTGCCCTCCACCTGCTGGAGGTACTCCCTGGCGTTCTGCATAAGGTTGATGAACACCTTCTTCAGCTTCTTCCGATCCCCGGACACCCCTTGCAGTCCGTTCAAGCAGATGTCCGTCTGAATGTTCTCTCTCTTGAGGCCGATATCGAACAGTTCCATGATCTCCCGGAACAGAGCGGGAAAATCGACGGTGGTGACTTCGAGGTGGCTCTGCCCTTTGGAGAAGGCGAGCAATTCCTCGACCATATCGATCAGGCGCCGCACCTCCTGGTTGATGATTCCGGCGAACTCCTCCCGCTGGGCTGCGGCCAGCTCGGCTTGAAGCAGAGAGACGAAGCCGAGGATCGTGGCCAGAGGACCCTTCAGATCGTGCACGATCATACTGGCCATTTGGCCCAGAACCAGAAACTGCTCCTTTTTCATCTCCTTGTTGTGGACTTGCTGGCTATACAGGACAGAGGACACGACATTGGAGGCGGCTTCAGCGAACGAAAGCTCGTCGGGGTCGAAGGGTTTTGCCTGCGAAAAAAGAAACACCAGGTAGCCGAAGGAAGTACCCTGAAACACGAGGGGAAGAATGCAGAGGCTGTGACCGTCGGGCGACCTGCCGGCTGTCGGCTGCTTCACCAGCGGCAGGTTCAGCTGTTCGATTATCCCCGTTAGATCATTCTCTCGCTCCGGGCGGTCTGCGGGAAACCGGCTGCGCACTGTGGGGCCGCGAAGCTCGCAGTGGCAGCCGCAATCGGCTTCCAGCTCTTCCCGGAGCCTGACAACGGCTTTCTCCACGATGTTCTCTGTTTCGGAGAGTTCTTTCAAGTCCATCTGCAGCGCGTTGAGGAAGTCGAGCTCTTCGATTTTCTTACGCAGAGAATCGATCAAGCCTTGGTTTTTCCGCTTTAGTTCGTAGACCTCCAGGGCATTGCGGATGGTGGCTTTGATCTCATCGATATCCCAGGGTTTGCTCAGATAGCGATAGACCGCTCCCCGATTGATGGCATCGATCACCACTTCTACATCGGAATAGCCGGTCACCAGCACACGAACCGTTTCCGGGAACCTTTGGGCGACAGTCTCGAGGAGCTGGATTCCATTGATGCCCGGCATGCGCTGATCCGCAAGCAGCACCTGAATCTCCTGCTCCTCCAGCATCGCCAGTGCTTCCGCTCCGGAGCCGGCGGTGATTACGTTGTAGTCCTGTTCGAAGAAAGATCTGAATAGATAGAGGTTCTGAGGATCGTCGTCGACGTACAATATCTTATAGGCGCCGGCACGCTCTTCCATGGCAGTTCGTGCAACTCGGGAAGCGAAAAGCCCCGCCTATGCCGTCTGGAGAAGCATCCTCTTGAACCATCTAAAGCGTTCAAGTGGGTTTCCTCATCGAAGAATCGGCGTTCCATCGGCCTTCAGCCGGTGGGTGCTTTAGCTCCGATATTGGGAATCCCTGGAGGTTGGTTTGACCCAAGAAGATTATTAATCCCCTCGCGGACACTGCAGGGCTAATTTCCCGTCAGACTCTTGTCAATCGTGGCGATTAACCGCTCGGTAATCCTCTCCAATTCTACAGCTTCACCGGCAGCCGTTTCTACCCCGCCCCTGCGAAACATTTCATCTACCACGTTGAGTCCGGCCAGCAGACTGATTTTTACGGGATCCTGGGTCGCGCTGTCTGCGTATTTCTGCCGGATTTCTTCTACCTTGTTCTCGAGGTAATCTACGACGCGCTGCAGATGCTGCAGGTCTCCATTGGATTGAACCGTGAAGGAGGAGCCAAGAATATTAACCGTTAGGCTGTTTTTGTTCATCCTTCGTCAAAGAACGGCCCTTTAGAATATATCGAGTTCTCCCGCCTCTTTGGCTTCGAAGGGAAGCCGGTCCTCTTCCTCTTCGGGATCCTCATCGCTGTCCGTGTTTTTGTCCGCCGGTGTATCCGCCTGGGAATCGTTGATCTCATCCTCCAACTCGTTCAGATTCTCCAGTGCCCGGAGGATGGACTGTTCGATATCTTTCTGATCACTCTTGAAGCTGTTAACCCGGTTCTCCAGTTCCTGCATCCGCGCTTGAGCCGAGTCGAGGGTCTGCCTCAAGTTCTGATTCTCCGTCTTGAGGCTCTTGATCAGCTGCACCGCTTTGGTTACCCGGGCTTCGAGTTTCTGGATCTGCTCGAGGTTGATCATTTGTTCAGGTTCGCTCCGAGCGCTTCCTTGGCTTTGGCAATCAGGGCGGAGAAAGCGCCGGGATCTTCGATCGCCAGGTTGGACAGGGCTTTACGATTGATCCGAACGCCGGCAAGCTCCATTCCGTGGATAAAGCTGGAGTAGGTCATATCCTGCTGCCTGCAGGCTGCGGATATCCGGGTGATCCAAAGTGCGCGAAAGTTCCTTTTCTTGTTTCTGCGATCTCTGTAGGCGTAGGATAACGATTTGGCTACCGCATCTTTGGCGGTTCGATGCAGATTGCTGCGTCTGCCCCAGTAGCCCTTTGCATGCTTCAGCAGCTTCTGCCGTCTTTTTTTTCTCTTGGTTCCGTCAATCGCTCGTGGCATCGGTGTCGGCTCCTGTTATCCGTAGGGAAGTAGTTTCTTGGCGCGATCGGTTTCGACACTGCTCAGGATGGCCGGCTGCCGCAGTCTTCGTTTCCGCTTGCTGTTTTTTTTGGTGAGAATGTGACGCAAATTCTGTTTTTTATAACGAACCTTGCCGGTGCCTGTCAGCTTGTACCTCTTGGCGGCGCTTCTCTTGGTTTTCATCTTTGGCATTATGTTTTTCCTTAAAACCTTATCAGTCTATTTTTTTGATTTCGGGCTGATAAACATCGACATCATCCGCCCTTCCATCTGTGGTCTCTTCTCCACTACAAAGGAGTCGCCGAGCAGTTCCTGTACTCGATTGAGTACATTCCTGCCCAACTCGAGATGGGCCAGTTCCCGTCCACGGAAGCGCACCGAAACCTTGACCTTGAATCCTTCTTCCAGGAATTCCCTGATGTGCTTGGTTTTAAAGCCAAGATCGTGCTCCTCGATTTTAGGTTGCATGCGAATTTCTTTGAGCTTGACCTGTTTCTGTTTTCTCTTGGCTTCCCGCAGCCGCTTCTCCTGTTCGAACTTGAACTTCCCGTAGTCCAAAAGCTTGCATACGGGAGGAGATACATTTGGTGAAACCTCGACAAGATCAAGCCCCGCCTCTGATGCGATCTGCAAGGCTTCCGTGATCGGCACGATTCCCCGCTGTTCATTTTTTTCGTCGATCAGACGGACTTCGCGAACCCGGATCATCTCATTGATCCTTTGCTCTTTAGCTGCCAATAGACCTCCTTATAGAGAGTGTCAATACTGAAATTATCGTGTGCCGGGGTAACTATAACACCTGGCGGGAAAAGAGTCAAACGGTGGCTGCAGCCGGGGGAGAACCGTCCTTGCGCTGTTTGGCGGCTTCCAGGATTTCGTTCCACTTGTCCTGGAGATATCGTTTGAACACGTAGTCGTTGTGATAGTTTTCGGAGATCTTCTCTATGGCTTTGCTCAGGTCTTCGAACAGCTCCACGAGGGGATTGAGCAGGGCGTTGTCCCCGCCCTGGATTTCCTCGGGAGCCGTGAACTCCGGCTGGAACATCGATTCCTGAAGATTCAACAGAGAGCCGGCCTCGGCTACACCGGCTGCCGTTTCCTGGGCAACCTTGGGTTCCGAAATGATCTTGTCGATGTCGATGAGAGGTTCCTGAGCCGAGTAGGCCACAACCCCGCCGGGCACCCCTTTGACCTCCAGCGTGCCCAGATGGGTGCAGCGCACGTGCTCCTTGATCTTCTCATAGGTGGCCTGAGTCAGAAAGATATCCCCCGTTGGGGCCTGCTTCTCCATGCGGGAGGCCACGTTTACCGTGTTCCCGAAAACGTCCCCATCCTTGCGGAGGACCCGACCCGTATCCATCCCTATGCGAACGTGGAAGCGCTCGGTCTCCATCTTCAGCTTGTTGTGTTCATTGATCTGCCGCTGGATCTCCAGGGCGGCCAGGGCGGCATTCAGGGGGTGTTTGAACACGGCCAGCAGTCCGTCGCCCATGGTTTTCACAACCGAACCCTTCAGCCGCTCGATGGTCGGCAGGGTGACCTTTTCGAAAGACTGGATCAGGGTCATCACATCGATAGCGGCTTCGGCAGAGAGAGTCTTGTTGGTGAACTGAACCATGTCGGTGAAGAACACGGTCAGCACCTGCTCGCTCTCCCGGCGCAGTTTGAAGTCGAGCTTGGCTTTTTGCATGATCCCGCGGCTCTGCCCGCCCCCCGCATCGGAAGACGCCGCTGCAACCGAAAGCCCCTTTTCCGTTTTCAGTGCTTCCAGCAGGCCGGTGCGGATATCCTCCGACAGCGGTCCCTGGCAAAAAGTAGGAAGCACCCGCCGCAGCTCCTCGTGGACCCGCCTGCTCTTGCTGTACAGCAGCTTCAGCACCCTGGCCATCAGTTCGTGGGAGACCTCCTGATCCAGGTTCTTCAATATATCCACGGAGGCGGCTTCATCCTCCTGGTTGATGTAATCATCCAGGATCTGCAGGGCGTAGTCATCCTCCAGAGAAAGCAGGGCCAGCAGGGCTTCGATCCGAACCTTCTGGGCCGGGTCCTCCAGCAGGATGTACAGACGATCGGTCAGCACATCGGTGGAGATGTTCCTGTACTTCGACGCCAGGGCTTTGAGGATGCGAACGCCCAGGCCCCGCACGACGGGATCGGTGTTCTTTGTCAGATCGACCAGGGGCTGAAACAGCACCGAGTCCGAGTGGTTGACCAGGATGCCGGCCAGTTCCTCCTTGAGGGTTTCCTCGATTTCCTTGATCGAGAGGGCGCGGATCAGCAGCGCCAGTGCATTGCGGATCTCCCTCAGGTTCATCATCTTGAGGGAATCCACGGTCAAGACCCGGATCTTCCCGGGGCTCTTGGGATTTAAAAGCAGTTTGAGCAGGGGATTGATGAAGAATTTTGCAGGAACGAAGCGGGCACCCCGTATATAGCCCCGCAGGGAGTTGGGGTATTTGCCGATTTCGCCGAAGACGACCTGGGCCTGCTCGATCGCGGTGCGATTGAGCAGCTGGCAAAGGGTCACGACGCAGGTTTCCTCGAGATAGGAGATGCGCTCTTCCCGGGCGAAGTGCAGGATCTCAAGGACTTTCTTGCCTGAGCTGCGTATCTCCAGCGTTCCGACCAGCCGGACCAGCCGGTTCAGCCGGCGGGCCAGCAGGGGAGTGTTGAGGTTTGCCCGGCTGAGGGTCTGCAGGATGCTAAGTCGGGAAAACCTGTCGTCCACGGAGAACAGCCGCATGCAGGCTTCCATGCGGTTCTTGTCATCCGCCGGGGCGGCGATCATCCTTTCCCGCAGCCTGGTGATGATACCAGCCGCATTGGAGGAGGAATCGGATTTGAAGAAGTTCTGAGCCTCTTTCAGGATCTCCGCCGTAGCGTACTGCTCCAGCAGCTTGGTAAACACCACTGCCAGGAGGGTGTCCTTCTCTTTGATGCCCCGCAGGGACACGAACTGATTTTTCAGCTTGGCGAAGACCGCCTCCATGTTGGTTGCCGTGGAAAAGGTGAACTCGTTCAGCAGCAGCGGGGAGTCGTTTTTCACCTCCTCCATGATCCGGCTCAGAAAATCTCCGGTAAGGCCTTCGGTCTCTCCGTCGACATGCGGGACCCGCAGCAGCAGCCGGTACAGGCGCTGGGGATTGTCCAGCCGTCCCTGATACCCGGACAGGGTGATGAGAAAGGAGGTCGTGGCTCTGGAATCGGTGCTCTGGAGGGTGTCGATCACAAAGTTGTTCCGCGGATTGGCGACTTTGAGCTCATAGGCGCAGAGGAAGCAGCCCAACGTATGGGGATCGAATTGGTGGACATGAGGGCGGAAGTGCTCCACGAAGGGGCCGGCGTCCTCCGGTGGGATTTCCACCAGTTTGGTGAACACGAACCGCTGTTCTTCCGGATTTGCCTGAGCCAGATTGTTCTTGACAGGTTCCAGCTCTCCGGCTTCCAGCAGCGCGGGCAGCACTATATCCAGGTACTCTCGGCCGCCGGCGGTATCCTGCAGCAGGGCGTGGGTGAGCTCCACCGTCTTCGGGTGCATCGGTGAGATGACCGTCATCGTACGCAGCAGCTCCCGGCGCAGCTCAGTGTCCTGGAAGTAGGCGAAATACTCGGCCAGCCGGTCTACGGAGGAGGGGGCGTTGATCTTCGTGAGGGTCTGGATCGCCGCCTTCTTCTGAACGGGTTTTCCCTTCTCGATTATTTCGAAGAGTCTGGGGATGGCAGCCTCGTTTCCGAGTGAGCCTGAAGCGTTTATCGCAGCCAGGCTGACTTCCAGGCTGGAGTTGTAGAAGTCCTCGATGAGGATGGCGAAGATCTGCTCGTCGTAGAAGCCCTTGAGCAGGGTGAGAGCGGTGATCCTGGTCTCATTAGTGGGGGCAGCTGTTTTTTGGGGGCTGGGCTTAGCGTTCATACAAATTCTGGAATCCTTCAGGAAACTCAGGCGAAACTAGTGTAGCTGATCAAGCCAGGAAGTGTCAACTTTTCCTGAAACCCGGGAGTTGGAGCAACAGCCTGGGCCCGGCGTCGGCAGCACCGTAGAGAGTTCCGTCCCCTGCGGCAAAAAGACTCCTCCTGCGGGAAGGCGAAACCGCCGTTACGCTCCGGGGCGTTTGCCTCTGCAGGCTGAAGGACAGCTAGGCCGGCAGAGCCTGGGCGGACAGATCCTGCAGTCGCCGGATGAGCAGGGCGGCCAGAGGGGCGCCGATGATAACCAGAAGGAGCACTGCGGGAGACTGCGCGCAGCCTGAGCCCGGCGGCGGCCTTGGAGACTGCCGCCCTGGTTTCCACGCGCAGGCGGAAAGGCCGAAGGGAGCCGGTACGGACGGTCAGCGAACCAAGGAATCTTCCGGTCGCCGCCTCGATGGCCGGGGAGGGCACCCGGATCCCCTGGATCGGAAGAAGGATGAACTGATCGAAACCCGACGTAACCATCCGCTTGCCTCCCTTTCCCCGGTGCGCCTTTCACCGGATACTCGGCTGAGTTCCAGTATAGACGCTGCGACGCACCGGGGCAAGCACGGACACGATAAGCACAGCGGCTGAGGTTGCCACACGGACCATACTATCTTTGACACTCTGCGGCCATTCGGTTTAGAATCCCTCCATGACAGATCCTACACGACTGGAAAACATCGAGGAAATCATTGATTTTGCAATAAAGCGGGAGCGGGAGGCCCAAGCCACTTATTTGAGCTATGCCGGGAAAACCGGGCGGCGGAGTTTCAGCGAGCTGCTTCTCTCAATGGCTGAAATGGAAAAGAAACACGAGCGCAGGCTGGTCGAGCTCAGGCAGGGGCGGCGTGGTCTTGATTCGTTCACACCGCCTGAACAAGCGGACCTGGGTCTGGCGGAAATGCTTGTCGAGGTTCCTTTCTCCGAGGACATGGAGTATGGAGATTTTCTCATCCTGGTGATCCGCAAGGAGCAGGAGGCGGAGCAGCTGTACCGCAAGCTCGGAGGTATGACGAGCAGTGCGGAACTGAAGAACATGTTCGCGCTGCTAGCCGATGAGGAACGCAAACACCGGGATTGGGCCCAGGAACGCTACGACCAGGACATCCTGCAAGAAAACTAGCCGTATTTCGGAGGCATTCGTGTACAAAGCCGTTGATCCCAAGCTCAGTTTTCCCAAGATGGAAGAGGGAGTGCTCGAGTTTTGGCAGAAACAAAAGATATTCGAGAAATCGATCCAGCAGCGGGAGGGGCGGGAGGAGTACATCTTCTACGACGGTCCTCCCTTTGCGACGGGCCTGCCTCATTTCGGACACTTCGTTCCGGGCACGATCAAAGATATCATCCCCCGCTACAAAGCGATGCGGGGATTCAAGGTGGAACGGCGCTTCGGCTGGGACTGCCACGGCCTGCCCGTGGAGTACGAGATGGAGAAGGAGCTGGGTATCTCGGGAAAGAGACAGATAGAGGAGTACGGGATCGCCCGCTTCAACGAGGCCTGCCGTTCGATCGTGCTGCGCTACACCTCGGAGTGGCGCACCGTGATAACCCGCCTGGGACGATGGGTCGACTTCGACAACGACTACAAGACCATGGAGCCGGATTACATGGAGTCGATCTGGTGGATCATGCGGGAGCTGTGGAACCGCCAGCTGCTCTATGAGGGGTTCTACATCCTGCCGTACTGTCCGCGCTGCTCCACCGCTTTGTCCAACTTCGAGCTCAATCTAGGCGGCTACCAGGACGTCCAGGATCCCTCGATCACGGTGAAGTTCAAACGCCTCGATGAGCCGGACACCTACTTCCTGGCCTGGACCACCACCCCCTGGACCCTTCCCTCCAACCTGGCCCTGGCCCTGGGTCCGGAGATCGAGTACGTGAAGGTGGCCGACGGGGCCGATCACTACATCCTGGCAGAGGAGCTTCTGCCAACCTACTACAAGAGCCCCGACGAGTATCGGGTGGTCGGCAGGTACAGGGGAAAGCAGCTGGCCGGGATCGAGTACGAGCCTCTGTTTCCCTACTTCGCCTCACTGCGGGACAAAGGCGCTTTCCGCACCTACATCGCAGACTACGTTTCTACGGAGGAGGGAACCGGGATCGTCCATACCGCGCCGGGTTTCGGGGAGGACGACTATGCCCTGCTCAAGGATACGGAGGTGCCCACCGTCTGTCCGGTGGACGGGGAGGCGCGCTTCACCGAAGAGGTAAGCGACTATCAGGGCCAGTTCGTGAAGGATGCGGACAAACAGATCATCAAAGATCTGAAAGCAAAGGGCGCGGTGGTTCACCATTCGACCTATCTGCACGCCTATCCCCACTGCTGGCGCTGTTCCTCCCCGCTGGTGTACCGGGCCATCTCTTCCTGGTTCGTCAATATCCAGAAGATCAAGGACAGCATGCTCAGCGCCAACAGCAAGATCTTCTGGGTACCGGCTCACATCCAAGGGGGACGATTCGGAAAATGGCTGGAGGGCGCCCGGGACTGGGCGATCTCGCGGAACCGCTACTGGGGCAATCCTCTTCCCATCTGGAGATGCGAAGAATGTGGACACCAGATCTGCATCGGCAGCCGGGGGGAATTGGAAGAGCTGTCCGGTCGGAAGGTCACGGATCTGCACAAACACTTCGTGGACGAGATCACCTTCCCCTGCACCGAGGGCTGCGGCCGCCCCATGAGGCGCATCCCGGAGGTGCTGGACTGCTGGTTCGAATCCGGCTCCATGCCCTACGCCCAGAATCACTACCCCTTCGAGAATCGGGAGCACTTCGAGGCAAACTTTCCCGCGGACTTCATCTCCGAGGGGCTGGACCAGACCCGGGGCTGGTTCTACACCCTGGTCGTCCTTGGGGCGGCCCTGTTCGACAAACCCGCCTTCACCCACTGCATCGTCAACGGTCTGGTGCTGGCCGAGGACGGCAAGAAGATGTCCAAATCGGCCAGGAACTACACCGACCCCATGGAGGTGATGAGCGAGTTCGGAGCCGACGCCCTGCGCCTGTTTCTGATGGACTCCGCCTGCGTCAAGGCCGAGGATCTGCGCTACTCCGATGCCGGGGTCAAAGAGGTTCTGAAGAACATAATCATCCCTCTGTGGAACTCCTATAAGTTCTTCGTGACCTACGCCAATATCGACAAGGCGCGGCCGGAAAGCGCGCCGGAGAATCCCGAGAACCCCATGGATCGCTGGATCCTCTCGGAGACTCAAGCCTTGATCCAGCAGGTCACCGAGCAGATGGAGCTGTACGATCTGCAGAAGGCGATCGACCCGATCGTCGAGTTCATCGATTCCCTCAACAACTGGTACATCCGCCGCTGCCGTCCTCGTTTCTGGAGATCAAGCAGCAAGAACGACGCGGACAAACGTCAGGCCTACCAGACGCTGTACTCGGTTCTGCTCACTCTGGTGCAGGTGGCAGCCCCCTTCATCCCCTTCATTACCGAAGAGATCTACCGGAACCTGAAGGCAAAAGATCTGCCCGAATCGGTCCATCTGACCGACTTCCCGACTTGTACCTCCGGGCGCAGAGATCCGGAGCTGGAGGAAAAAATGGCTCTGACCCGCCGGGCCGTTTCAATGGGCCGGGCTCTGCGCACGTTGCACAACCTGAAGACCCGCCAGCCTCTCAAGGCTCTGCATCTGGTAACCAAGGATCAGCAGGAGAAACGGATCCTCATCGAAATGGAGGAGCTGATCAAGGACGAGCTGAACGTGCGAAGCGTCGTGTTCCGTGAGAACGAGGAGGAGCTTGTCGAGTATACGGCCAAGGCGAACTACAAGGTTCTGGGAAAACAGCTCGGCAAGGATATGAAGGCGGCGGCTGCCCGGATCGAGGGCCTTTCGATGCGGGAGATCCAGTCACTTCTGGAGGGAGCAACCCTGTCGATCGAGATCGGTGAGCGGGTATTCGACCTGACCGAAGGGGGGGTCATCATTGCCAGGGTCGAGCGGGAGAATCTGAAGGTTCTCAACGAAGGTTCCCTGACCGTGGCTTTGGATGCGGAGCTCACCGAAGAGCTCATCCGGGAGGGGATGGTCCGGGATCTGATCCGGGGAATCCAGAATCTGCGCAAAGAGCTCGATTTGGAGGTGACCGATCGGATCGAGCTTTCCCTCTCCGGCTCCGAGCAGGTGAAGCGGGCCGTGGAGGTGAACGAAGACATGCTGACAAGCGAAACCCTCGCCGTTTCCTGGAAGTGGGAAAAACGGGAGGGGGCGGCCGAGATCGACTGCGGACGGGAGTCATGCCTCGTTTTCTTGAAAAAAACGGCGGGTCAGAGTTGAGCCGCATCCTTTCGCTGCGGCTGCTTCTCTTCCTCTGCTTCTTCCCATTGCTGCTGCTCTCCTGCGCAACCATTCCCACTACGCAGCCGACGGCCGGCTGGCTCGCGGTCCTGCCCCCGCTGACTCCGGATTCCCTCTACGCGTCGGTGGATGTGGCATCGTCCTGGAGTTTGCTCGAGACCCTGGTGGAAGCCGGCGGCAATGGGACGGAACAGCTGGAGCGGATCATCGGCAAGCTGGACCGGGTTCATGCCCGTATCCGCTTCTCCCCGGAAGCTTCCACGGGCCCCGAGTTTCACATGATCGCTGTGGGCAGCTTCCCTAGCGGACCCGTGACCCGTCGGCTCAACCGCGACCCGTCCTGGCAGCGGATCGTGCTGGAGCCGCCATCCGGGCGGGGTTTTTCCGGCTCCCACCAGTCCTATCGTACCTACTGGAGGAAGGGGACGCTCCAGATCGCCGTGCCCGAGCCCGGCCTCCTGCTGCTCACCGGAGCAGTTCAGGCCGGGGCCGATCCGGCCGGCAGTGGTCCGGCAGGCCCGGACGGTGGGGAGGGCGCCGAGGCTCTGCTGCGGGGTCTGCACGCCCCCGGGTTGCAGTCTCTTCCCTCTGAAGCCCGAGGGGCGTCGGAAAGCGCGGACATCTTCTTCTATATACCCGATCCGGCCGTTCTGGCCCTGTCCGCCGCCACATCCGCAGCCTCCTCAACTCGGAGCGCCCCGTCGGCTCAGGATCCGGGAGCGCTGCTGCAGAACCTTCCCATCCGCCAGGGGTGGATCAGCGCCCGGCAGCTCACCTCCCCGGAGGGCGAGGAGGGCTACCAGCTGGAGGTCGTGTTCCTGCTTGCGGGGGTGGAAAAACCCCGTTCCGTCGAAATGCTGCTGAGGCTGATCCTGACCCTCTGGCTGCGAAAGAGCCAGGTGGAAGATCCCGTACAGACTCTGAAAACCGTGACCTTCCGCACCGACACGGAATCCGCCCGGATTGAATCGCTCTTCCTCAAAACCGGGGAGATCGCTTCCTTTTTCGAGACCCTGCTGCCGGAGGACCTCGGCGGCCGGCTGCCCTGAGCGGCGGGGGACCGGAACGCCGGAGGGTTGCGACGGGTTGAGGAGGTCAACTCCAGCTGCCCGCTTGATCCTTTTCTTGCCCTTCCGCCTGAATCGAATTATCCTTTAACCCAAGTTCACCAAAACTTACAGAATTGGGCCGATTTGCGGGTGCTGAGACGCTGCTGCACGCATGGAAATGCACGGAAATCGGGCAAAATGGGGATGTAGTGACACACACATAATATTTCTCTTGACAGTTCCTGCCGGCCGTGCTATCCTTCTCACCATGTTCATCAAGAAAGTCAAAAAACGCAACGGCCGAACCCAAAAACTCTACGAGTACCTGCAGCTGGTGGAAAGCGTGAGAACGGACAAAGGACCCCGGCAGCGACTGGTGCTGAACTTGGGCAACCTCCAGATCGAGCCCGCCCAGTACCCGGTCTTTGCCCGGCGGATCGAAGATATCCTCACCGGTCAGAAGAGCCTGGTGGAGCTGGACAAAGCTTTGGAGCGAAGCGCCCGGGAGGCTGCCAGAAAGATCTTCAAAAAACAGTCCGAACAGCTGGAGGAGAAGCAGGCAAGTGATTTTCAAAACGTGGACCTCAACTCCCTGGAAATTGAATCGCCTCGCAGCCTGGGGCCTGAGTATCTGTGCCACTCGGTGTGGAAGGAGCTGGGGATGAAGGAGTTCTTTGAGAAGCAGGAGGTGTCGGCCAACGTGACACCGCTGCTGGAAGCGCTGGTGGTGGGGCGGCTGGTGGATGCGGGCAGCGAACGATACACCAAGGGGTGGGCGGAGAAGCGAAGCGCGTTGTATGAGCTTGTCGGAGCTCCGTTACGCAATTCACTAAACTCCTACTACCGCTCGGGGGATACCCTGTATGGTTTGAAGAAACAGCTGGAAGAGCATCTATGCAACACGGAGAAGGAGTTGTTCTGGCTTTCGGAAACGCTGTTCTTCCTCGATCTGACCAACAGCTACTTTGAGGGCGAGGCGGCCGGGAATCCCAAGGCGCTGTGGGGGCGCAGCAAGGAGAAGCGCAATGACTGTAAGCTGGTGACCCTGGGGCTGATCGTGGATGAGTCAGGCTTTGCCAAGTACAGTGAGCTTTTTCCCGGCAACCAGTATGAGGCCGAAACCCTGGCCGGGATGGTCCGGTCCTTGGAGAAGCATCTGGAACCGGGCTGTGATCGCACGATCGTGATTGACGCCGGGATTGCCACGGAAGAGAACCTGAAGTGGTTGAAGGAAAAGCACTATCACTACATCGCGGTGAACCGGGGCAAGGCGCCGTTTGCCAAGGAGTTCTCGGGGATGAAGGTGCTTACCGAGGATGAGAAGAAAGGTGTGAAGATCGAGGTCAAGCGGTTCATCCAGGAGCAGGAAGTGTATCTGCTGTGCCGCAGTGAGAAGAAGATCCAGAAAGAGCGGAGCATGCGCACCCGCGTGGAGCAGCTTCTCACCGAGCGGCTTGAATATTACAGGGCGGGGCTGAGAGTTCCGCACCGCACCAAGAGGTACGGCAAAGCGGTGGAGTTGGTGGGAAAGCTGAAAGAGAAATACCCTCGGGCGGCGAAGCTCTACGAGGTGGAGGTGAAGCCGGAAGCGGATAAGCCGGCTACGGACAAGAGCCTGAAAGCGGTCGATATAGTATGGAAGAAAAAGGAAGGCAAGTACGATCGTGAGACGACCCAGGAGGGTAGCTACGTGTTGAGGACCGACCGCCTGGATCTGGAGGATGAGGAGATCTGGGGCATCTACACGATGCTGGGACAAATAGAGTACGCTTTTATGTGCATGAAAAGCTCTCTGGGCTTGAGACCGAACTTTCATCAGAAAGAGCAGAGGGTGGACACGCACATGTTCATCTCGGTGGTGGCCTATCATCTGCTGCATGTGATCGAGAGCCGCTTGCGGGCCGGTGGGGATCGGAGGAAGTGGCCGACGGTGTGCAACGTTCTCAGGACCCACGAACGGATGACGATCGGCTACAGGGTGAAGGAGGATGATGGCAGCATGGGGCAGAAGTATGTGCGGGTGAACTCGAGGCTGGAGCCGGAGCACCAGGAGATCTACCGGATGTTCGGGCTCTCCGGCGTGCCGCTGCCGCGGCGGAGGCTGGCATACAATCGGTAGTGACCAACATTCAAAAATAATTTCCTGTGCCGTAGGGATATACCATTAGGGATGGTGAACTTGGGTTAAATCATGAAAGCGATTCAGATACAGAAAAACGGCGGGCCCGAGGTCATGGCAGTGGCCGAGCTGACCGAACCGGAGGCCGCCGCCGGACAGGCGGTAGTCAAGGTCGAGGCGGCGGGGGTCAACTTCATCGATGTGTATCAGCGCAACGGACTGTACCCCGTGCAGCTGCCCTACGTCCTGGGTATGGAGGGCTCGGGAACCGTGAGCCGGATCGGTTTGGGGGTCGATACCCTGGCTGTGGGTGATCGGGTGGCCTGGGCCGGAGGGCCGGGGTCCTATGCAGAGTACGTGGCCGTGCCGGCGGACAAGCTGGTGAAAGTTCCCGAGGCGGTCGGTTTTCCCGAAGCTGCTGCGGCGATGCTCCAGGGTATGACCGCCCACTACCTGGCCGTGGACACCTATCCGATCAAGAAGGGGGATACCGTGCTGATCCATGCCGCAGCCGGCGGGGTGGGGCAGCTGCTGGTCCAGGTGGCCAAGCACAGGGGAGCCCGCGTGCTGGCCACCGTTTCCACCGAAGCCAAGGCCGAGCTGGCCCGCAAAGCCGGGGCCGACCAGGTGATCCTCTACAGCCAGACGGATTTCGTGGAGGAGGTCAAAGATCTGACCCAAGGCGCCGGCGTCAACGCCGTCTACGACGGTGTAGGCCGGACCACCTTCCTCAAGAGCCTGGACTGCCTGAGCCGGCGGGGGATGCTGGTCAGCTTCGGCCAGTCCAGCGGCAAGATCGAGCCGATCGAGCCGGCC
This sequence comes from uncultured Spirochaetaceae bacterium, assembly GCA_964588355.1. Classification (GTDB taxonomy): domain Bacteria; phylum Spirochaetota; class Spirochaetia; order SZUA-6; family DRHE01; genus JAFGQJ01. The sequence continues at coordinate 29,419 of CAZPPB010000007.1, forward strand.
ATCCTGGGCGCAAAAGGCTCCCTCTACCTGACCCGGCCCTCCCTGTTTCACTACGTAGCGGATCGGGCCAGCCTGGAGAGACGAGCCTCGGAGGTTTTGGGCTGGATCGCCGCGGGCGCGCTGGTCCTGCACATCGGAGACAGGATACCCCTGGCCGAGGCGGCCGAGGCCCACCGCCGCCTGGAGGCCCGGAAAACCTCAGGCAAGGTGCTGCTGCTTCCCTAGGCCCTCGGGCTAAATATTCCGGATGACCGAGGCGATGTATTCGAGCTGTCGCTTTTGCGCCAGAAGCACCTCATGGGGCAGCTCGATCGAGCGGGAGTAAACGTCGACAACTACGGGAAAGCGGGAATCCTCCGACAGCGGCCCTCCCCAGTTTGCCCGGGAGTAGTCGATACCCTTGCGCAGATTCCGTTCCCGGAAGCAGCTCAATCGGTGCAGCGGCGGATAACAGTCGACGGTAGGAATTCCGGCCGCTGTCAGCCTGCGGCGGAACTCCTCCCCGGTGATGCCGGAAAACTCGGCCGGATCGAACAGGAAAGGATAGACGTAGTACCCGAGCTCCTCCGTTCCGGGGGTGGGTTCCATCACCCGGATGCCCCCTATCGCGTTCAGCTTCCCGGTCAGATAGCGGGCATTGGCGTTTCGCAGGCGGTGCTGTTCGGGAAATCGCCTCAACTGCGCCCGCAGAACCGCGGCGTTGAACTCCGACATCCTGTAGTTGCCGCCGTACCCGTAATGCTCGTAGAAATACTCCCCGATATGACGGCCGCAGTCGGACAGGCCGTAGAACCGAGCGGCCAGCTCGTCGTCATTGCACACGATCGCGCCGCCTTCTCCGGCGGTCAGTATCTTGGAAGCCTGGAAGCTGAAGGTGCCGGCATCCCCCCAGTTCCCGACCCTTTTCCCCTTGAATCTGGAGCCCTGGGCGTGGGAGCAGTCCTCGATGACGGCGAGTCCGTGCTTTTCGGCGACGCTGCACAGGTGCTCCATGTCCACGGGATTACCCCCCAGATGGACAGCGACGATCGCCCGGGTTCGATCGCTGATCAGGGTCTCGAGCCTGGAGACGTCCATCACGAATGTCCGGGGGTCGATATCGCAGAAGATCGGAACCGCATTTGCCGCGATCACCGCACTGGCCGAGGCCACGAACGTGTAGTCCGGCACGATCACCTCGTCCCCCAGGCCTGCGCCCAGGGCCGTCAGGGAAACTTCGATCGCCGCCGTACCATTGGCCACGGCGATGCAGTGCCGGGATTCCTGGAATGCGGCGAACTCCTCCTGAAGGGCCCAGACGTTCTCGCCGGCATGGGCGGCAGGCGCGCCGGCCCACCACTGCCCGGAGCGGATGACCTGGGAAACGCTCTCTATGTCCTCTTCATCCCAGATCGGCCAGCCGGGAAACTCCGGCCTGTTTTCTTTCCCTTTTCCTGATGATGTCTTGCTCATGCCTCTACTCCCCGCTCGGATCCAGCACCCGTCCCATGAAGAGGATGCTGCCGGTGGGCTCGTCCTGTATGAAGAACAGGAAGGGATGATCGGCCCTGAAGGAAGGGGGCCCTGCACTTTTTTTACCGCCGCTCGCGTTGTGCACTAGGATTCCCCGCAGTCCCACCGCGTGGTTGTGCAATCCGTCGATCTCGAGGACATACACCTCCGCCGTCTCGGTGCGACTCGAGATGCCGGTGACTGTTGCACTTCCCCCGTTCCTGACCAGCAGCACGTCCCCCTCCAGGATATCCCGCGCCTCCACCCAGCGGCCGTGCACGGAAGAGACGTCTTCGCCGGCCGGCAGGTCCATAGGCCTGCGCCGGGCTTCCAGATCCGCACCCCGCACCACGAGAAACGGGTGGTTCCAGGTCGCCTCGATCGCCTCACCGCCTACCTGGATCGTGACCATCTGCCCGGAAAACGGCCAGGGCCGGCGCTCGGCAACCGGCGTTGTAACCCATTGTCCCTTGGACAGGTCGAAGGCGTACACCCTGGTCCCGGCCTCTATCGATTCGATCGGCACGAGTCCCTGCGGCGTAGGCACCGGGGTTCCGGCGGGAAAGCAGCCGCCCACGGTCACCGCCGCCGCCTCGGTGCCCTCTTCATTGACCTCCACGAAGGCCTTGTGTACGAAGCGCTGGATCGAAAACCAGTTTGCAGGTTCTGCGATTCCCGGGAACTCGGCTCTACGCTGATCTAGGGCACGGGTCATACCCAGGGCTTTGAGGCTTTCGTCTTCTATTAGGTCGAATGCCGAGGTTATCCGGAAGCGGGGCAGGTACACGTAGACATCCTGCTCGAACAACTCATCCTGCAGGGAGGCGATCTCGGCGGCGGATATCCGTTCTTCCAACCAGTGTATTTCCCGGGGCTCCCGGGGCAGCACAACTATCATCGACAGGGCACCGCCCTGGTAGGGCAACTTCAGTATCTGGGCAAAGTCGGTCATGCCGAGGGGGAAGTGTCCCAGCTGCATCATCATGGGCACCTCAATCGCATCGTCGTCCAAACGGTAAAAGGGCATGCTCTCGGTCTTGGACTCATCGAACTGACTGGCCCACTCGCCTTTGAAGAAAATCGCGTTGGCCAGGAGCAGGTGCGTTTCCGGGTGCAGATCCCAATTCACGATATCCTCGATCCGCCCGTCCGTCCTCTCCTCGGCCCAGGCGTTGATTCGGCTGCGCACCACCTCGGGTTCGGTTCGGTAGTCTACCGGGTAGATTTCGGCCAGGTAGCGCTCGGCCAGCTCCAGGAACCCGGGATTCAATTCGGCACCGCTCTGCGGCCACAGGGAGTTGGCGATGTTGAGCTCGACTTCTCCTCTCTCTTCGATCTGGCTGAGGATCTCCTGGATGTCCGCCAGGCCGGTTTGAAAGGCCTCCGGTTCCAACCGAATGTGCAGAGCCTCGGCCATCTGCTCGGCCGTCTGCCCGGCCGCCCCGCCGTACATCAGGGCCAGAACCGTGTAGATGCTGTAGGGGGAGAAGAACAGGTTCTTGTTTGTGTTATCTTCTTTGGTCAGGAACTGCCGGTACAGATCCACGGCAAACTCGGTCGCGCTTTGGGAAACCGATTCCCGGGATGAACCATCCTGGGCAAAACCCCTGGGGGGAAGAACGAACACAGCCAGGATGATCACGGCCAGGGCCTGGGGGGAAATGCGTCTCATGGTCCGATCTCCTTCACCGGAAGGCGGGGATGAGCAAAGGGAGGAAGAGGTTCTTTCTCGCACTCCGGTCGACCTGCACCAATTCTAGACCGGCTGGTTGCCGTGGTCAAGGCAAGGCGCAGGGCGGGGAAGCGTCGGGAACCAACACGTAGGAAGACAACGGCTTGTCTGAGGGCCGAATTTGTAGTAAATTCTCGCCGAAATGGCGAAATAACCAGAGTGCCCAGGAGTGCCGAATGCCCACATACGAATACGAATGCAGATCCTGCAAACATCGATTCGAAGAGTTCCAGAGCATCACCGACGAACCGATCAAGAAATGCCCCAAGTGCGGGAAGGCGGTGCGTCGGTTGTTCGGCGGCGGGATGGGCATCATCTTCAAGGGCAGCGGATTCTATACAACCGACTACAAGCGTTCCTCCGCGGTCACCGGCGGCAACGGCTCCTCCAAGTTCAAAGAGAGCAAGCCGGAGACTAAATCCACCTCTACGGAGAGCAAGAGCTCGTCCGGCGAATCATCCGGCGACTGAAACCTCGCTTTCCTCCACGGCTGTACGTATCAAATCCTCCAACCCCAGGGAGCGGAAGGTGCTGACCATCCTGTCGACCTTGGGACGGACCTCGGGATGCTGGGGGGCGAAGAGGGTGCAGCAGTCCTCATAGGGCAGAATCGAGGTCCGGTACGTTCCGACGTCCTCAGCCGCCCGGATGATCTCTTCCTTGTCCATCCCGATCAGCGGGCGAAACAGGGGCAGCTGGGTGTAGCTTCCGGTGAAGTGCAGACTCTGAACGGTCTGGCTGGCTACCTGTCCCAGGCTCTCCCCGGTCACGAGGCAGTCATGGTCGTGCAGCCGGGCCAGACGATCGGCGATTGTCATCATGGCCGCCCGCACCAGCAGGGTGGTCGCCTCCTTTCGGGCCAGGCCGTTGATCTTCAACTGGATGGCGGTAAAGGGCACCACCCAGAGGCTCAAGCCCGTGATGTAGCCGGAGAGGATCCCGGCCAGCTGTTGCACCTTCTCCTTGGACTGCTCTGAGGTGTACGGAGGGGTGTGAAAGTACACCGCGTCCAGGGCCAGTCCCCTCTTGGCCATCAGGTAGCCGGCTACCGGAGAGTCGATTCCTCCGGACAGAAGGAGCAGGCCCCGGCCGCTCGCACCCGCGGGAAGCCCCCCGGGGGCCTTGATCTGGGGGCCGTACAGGTAGACCCGGCTGCGCACCTCGACCTGGAGGATCCAGTCCGGCCGGTTCAAATCGACCTGCAGCTCCGGGAAGCGGCTGCGCAGGTGATCGCCCAGGATGCAGCAGATCTGGTAGGAGCTGTGAGGAAAGCTCTTGTCGGAGCGGCGTGTCTCGATCTTGAAGCGTTTGCCTCGGCTTGCCATCAATTCTTCAGCCAGGAGGGAGGAGGCTTTTTTCATCTTTTCTATATCCTGAGGCACGACCAAGCTCCTGGCAAAGCCGACGATCCCGAAGGTGCGCGCCAGGGTGTCCTCGATAGTCTTTGCGCTCTCCTCCAGGCTTTGCCCCGAAGGGGGGTACAGGTACAATCGACCCCACTCCTTGCGAAGCCGGATCGGCATCCCGTCGAACTTCGAACGGATGTCTTCCCGAAGACGTGCCTCGAACTCTCCCCGGTTCTTGCCCTTGAGGGAGAGCTCGCCGTATTTGATCAGGTACAGAGAGTCCATGCTCAACCTGGTGTGGCTTTCAGGATCTCCGGCACCCGGCGTCTGAGCGCCCCGGCCAGAGCCCTCAGCTCGGTGCTGCCCACGCCGGGTCCCGTGGAAACGCGCAGGGCGGATGAAGCCAGCCGCCGCGGTATGCCCATGTTCTCCAGCACCCGGAAGCGGTCCTTCTTTCTGGAGGAGCAGGCCGATCCGGTGGACACGATGAATCCCTCCTCCTCTAAAACCCGTACCAGCACTTCTCCGGGTATGGGAGGGATGGAGAGGTTGATTATGAAGGGGGAGTAATCCTTTGCCCCGCCGCTCAGGCGGCCCGCCGGGATGACAGCTACATCGGGTACACTTTCGAGTTCCCCTATCAGGGTCTCAATGGCCGCCTGAGCCCGCCTGTGGTTTTCCTCCAGCCGGTCGACCGCCTTCTCGGCGGCCAGAACGAAGCCGTAGATCCCGGGCAGGTTTTCCGTTCCCGGTCTCATGCCGTGTTCCTGCCCGCCGCCGCTGAACAGAAACTGCTGCATCCGTCCCTGGCGCACGAAAAAGGCGCCGGTTCCCCGGGGCCCGCCGATCTTGTGAGCGCTCAGGGAGGCGCTGTCCACACCAAGATGGCACGGGTTGAAGGGGATCTTGCCCAGAGCCTGGACCGCATCGGTGTGCAGCAGGATCTTCTTGCCGCTGCGTTTCTGATAATCCCGGAGGGCTTCTCCGATCTCTCCTATCGGCTGGACCCTGCCTGTTTCATTGTTCACCAGCATAACCGCCACCGCAACGGTTCGTTCATCCAGGGCGGAGATGATGCGCCCCGGATCGATCCTTCCCGTGGAGTCCGCTGCAACCTGGGCCACCTCGAATCCCAGCCGCCTCAGGGATAGGGCGGGCTCGTAGATGGAGGGGTGCTCGATCCCGCTGATGAGGATGCGGCGATCCTGCTTCTTGTGCAGGAGGGAAAACAGGAACATGTTGTTCGACTCGGTCGCGCCGGAGGTGAACACAACCTCGCAAGGGTTGCAGCCGAGCAGGGCGGCCAGCCGCTGCCGGCAGTCGCCGAGGTGTTTTTCCGCCTCCCGTCCCGGACCGTGCAAAGCCGAGGGGTTGGCGTAGATGCTTTTCGCGGTCTGCTGAACCTGTCTCAGGATCTCCGGATCCGGAGGGGCCGTGGCCGCCCAGTCGAGGTAAATCGTGCTCATGGTTGACAACTATCTTAGGAAATATAGTGAAAATGAAAAGGGCAAGCAACAAGGCCCTCCGCGCAACAAGGCCCTCCGCGCTTGCGCAATCGTTATAAACGAGTTATCCTATATTGCAATCTTTGATTATATTAGAAAGGGAGATCGCAACGGCAAAGCAATATGGCAAAGATCGATGAACTGGCAGCAATGATGAAAGCCTGCGGCCACCCGCTGCGCCTGAAGATACTCTGCGCCATCCAGCTGGGCGAGGAAACCTGCGTGTCGGAACTGTGGAACTGCCTGGAGCAATCCCAGCCTGTGGTTTCCCAGCACCTGGCCGTGCTCAAACGCAGGGGAATCGTAAGCTCCGAGGTGCACGGCAACAGACGGGTGTACAAGATAAGCGATCCCTTTATCCGCTCCCTGGTCAACGCGATGGTCGATTCGGTCGACGAGCTCAAAGAGAAAATCACGAGCATCCAGAAGGATCGGGCTTGATAATGCACGGTTTCTTTTTCATCGGAATTATATTCCCGGTACTGTTCATCTTCCTGATCTTCCGGTTCGGCCTGCGTTTCTTCGATGACCTGTCAAACAACCCCAACCGTTTCAACACCCGGGATCGCAGGCAATTCTACAACGGCGCAGGATTCAACTTTTTTCGCGGATCGCGGAGCATCGAAAACCGAATCTTCCGGGCCGCTTTCAAACACTCGGGCAGTCTTACCGTTTCCGATATCGTCCTGGAGACGGGCCTGGGCGTCCGGGAGGCGGAAGAGGTGATCAACGGCCTGGTCGACGGCACCCACGTGCGCATGGAAGTGCAGGACAACGGCCTGGTCGTGTACGAATTCCCGGAAATCATCTCCCGGTTCGAGAAGCAGTAGATGCACGAGTGGGCACTGGCGGACGCCGTGATTTCCACGGTCGAGCGTCTGTACGAGGAAAACGGCCGCAAGCGGGTCCTCTCCGTGCGGGTGCTCATCGGAGAGCTGCAGCACATCGAGATGGAGGCGTTCTCGCTGGGACTGCAGAACCTACTGGCCGAACGCCCCTTCAGCACCGACGTGTTCCACTTCGAGAAGGAAAAAGCCTCGTTTCGCTGCAACGCCTGCGGCAAAGGGTGGCTCCTGGAGCAGCATCCGGAGCTGGGAGAAGAGGAACTGGAGGCGATTCATTTCCTTCCCGAGGCGGCACACGTGTACATGCGCTGCCCCGGCTGCGGCAGCCCCGACTTCGCCCTGGAGAAAGGGCGGGGTGTCACCATTAAATCCATAGAATTGAGCGATGATTGACCCGCGGCTCGATGTGATAGGCAGGCGCCTGGAGCCGGTGGGACGCATCATCCCCGTGTCCAGCGCCAAAGGTGGGGTGGGCAAGAGCGTCTGCGCCGCCCTGCTCGCCCTGAGTTTCAGCACTCAGGGGTACCGAACCGGTCTTCTGGACCTGGACTTCCAGGGCGCCTCTGCCCATCTCCTCCTGGATGTCCGGCTGGATTTCCCCGAGGAGGAATCCGGGATCAAACCTCTGCGCACAGGCAACCTGGATTTCATGAGCTTCGCCGCTTTCAGCCGGGAGCACGCAGTACCGCTGCGAGGCAGCGAAGTCAGTCAGGCGATGCTGGAACTGCTGGCGATCACGATCTGGGACCCACTGGAGATCCTTCTGATCGATATGCCGCCGGGCATCGGGGATGAGATCTTCGATGTGCTGCGCTATCTGCGGGACCCGGAATTCCTGGTCGTTACCACCCCTTCCAGCCTGGTGCGGCACGTCGTGCAACGACTGCTCGCCATGCTCAGCGAGATGAAGGTTCCCGTGATCGGGGTGATCGAGAACATGGTTCATCCCGGCGGCGACTGCCAGGCGGCCGCGCTGGCTGAAAAATACGGCACCACCCTGCTGGGATCTGTTCCTTTTGAGCGGGACATCGACGATCTTGTGACGGGCGCGGTCCGGGGCAATCCACTGCCCGAGACGCTGGCCAGTGCCATCGGCTCGCTTACCGCCCGGATCGCTTCGGCGGACGGCTGATCCCGCTGCTCACCCGGCTGAGCTGCTGTACAGCCGTTCCCGGCATCCGGGATGATTGGGGAGGATTCTTCGCAATTCCTGCCCGGGGAATATTGTTTAAAATGGAATTTTGATTTAGGATTGAAAAAAAGAAACATCGGTTTCGCGAAAGGCAGAATGAACAGAAGGAGGCAATCATGGGCAATTATGTAAACGACGTGATCGAGCAGGCCGGCAAACGATATCCCTGGGAGAAGGAGTTCCTACAGGCCGTTCGGGAGGTGCTCGGCTCTTTGGACATCGTTGTGGAGCGGGATCCCAAGTACCGCAAGGCGGCGATCCTGGAGCGGCTTGTCGAACCGGAGCGGGTGATCACCTTTCGGGTCCCGTGGCAGGATGATCGGGGAGACTATCACGTCAACCGGGCCTATCGCATCGAGTTCAACAGCGCCATCGGGCCCTACAAGGGGGGCATCCGCTTTCACCCCTCCGTGAACCTGAGCATCCTCAAGTTCCTCGGTTTCGAACAGACCTTCAAGAACAGCCTCACCGGCCTGGCCATGGGCGGCGGCAAGGGGGGAAGCGACTTCGATCCCAAGGGTAAGAGTGACGAGGAGGTGATGCGCTTCTGCCAGAGTTTCATGAACGAGCTGTTCCGCCACATCGGCGCCAACACGGACGTGCCTGCCGGGGACATCGGTGTGGGTGGCCGGGAGATCGGCTACATGTTCGGCCAGTACAAGCGCCTGCGCAACCTCTTCGAAGGGGTGTTCACCGGCAAGGGCTTGAACTGGGGTGGAAGTCTGATCCGCCCGGAAGCCACCGGCTTCGGCAACGTCTACTTCGCCCAGGAGATGCTGGGTACCAAAGACATGAACTTCGAGGGGAAACGGGTGGCGGTGTCCGGTTCGGGAAACGTGGCCCAATACACGATTCAAAAGCTCAACCAGCTTGGAGCCAAAGTGGTGACCCTCTCCGATTCCAACGGAACCATCGTGGATGAGGACGGTGTGGATGAGGAGAAGTGGGAGTTCGTCATGGAGCTGAAGAACATCCGCCGCGGCCGGATCAAGGAATACGCGCAGACCTATAAAAAGGTCAAGTACGCCGAGGGCAAGCGTCCCTGGGGTTTGACCGAGGTGGAGGTTGCCCTGCCTTCGGCCACCCAGAACGAGGTGGACCTGGAGGATGCCAAGGCTCTTGTTGAGAAGGGCTGCATCTGCATGTCCGAAGGGGCCAACATGCCCACGACCCTGGAGGCAACGGAGTTTCTGATCTCCAAGGGCGTGCTGTTTGGCCCGGCCAAGGCGGCCAACGCCGGCGGCGTGGCCTGTTCCGGTCTGGAGATGGCCCAGAACAGCATGCACATGAGCTGGTCCCGGGAGGAGGTGGATTCCAAGCTGCACAGCATCATGATCAACATCCATCAGGCCTGCCGTCTGGCCGCGGAGGAGTACGGTGCTGCGGGGAACTACGTCAACGGCGCCAACATCGCCGGCTTCAAGAAGGTCGCCGATTCCATGATCGACCAGGGATTGGTGTAAACCGGATTTTATAGACCTGACTGAGCGTCCCTTTTGTGTTATCATCCCGATCTCGAGGATGATGCAAGGGCAATGCTTGAACCGCTGAAAACGGAAACACCCCTTATGAGGCTCCACGCCGCGGAGATCCGCCTCAACGTGATGCGGATGATCATCGGCAAGGGCAAGGGGCATTCGGGAGGCGCCCTCTCCATGGTGGAGATCCTAACAGCCCTGTATTTCGCCGTGATGCGCCTGGATCCAGACCATCCCCACCACCCGGATAGGGACCGCTTTCTGTTGAGCAAGGGACACGCCTGTACCGCCCTCTACGCCACCCTGGCCCAGCGCGGCTACTTTCCCGTATCCACTCTGGACACCTACTACGACCTCAATTCGTACCTGGGAGGACATCCGGTTCAGGGCCTTCCCGGCGTGGAGCTGGCCACAGGTTCTCTGGGGCACGGTCCCCCGGTCGGACTGGGCATGGCGGTAGCGGCCAAAATGGACGGGAAGAAGCACCGGGTGTTCGTGCTCGTGGGGGACGGAGAGATCCAGGAGGGTGTAGTGTGGGAGTCAGCGCTGTTCGCCGCCCATCACCGGCTGGACAACTTCGTCATGATCATCGATCGCAACGGACTGCAGAGCGATGCCGTGACCGAAGAGCTTCTCTCTATCGAACCGATCGAGGGCAAGTTCAGATCTTTCGGCTGGGCCTGCAAAACCGTCGACGGCCATGACCTGGATGCGCTTAACCAAGTGCTCAGCAGCGTTCCCTTCGAAGCGGGCAAACCCTCGCTGCTGATCGCAAAGACGGTGAAGGGCAGGGGCGTGGATTTCATGGAGAACGTGGTTACATACCACAACACGGGACCGGCTCCGGGCACGGATGAGGCCAGGCGGGCGCTGGAGCAGTTGGAGCGAAGGCGAGCGGAGCTTGCTCAGGAGTCCGGCAGTGGCAGCTGAGTGGAGCACGTTCAATCCCCGGGAGGAATTCGGGAAGGTTGTTGTCGGACTTGGGCGGGAGAGGGACAACTGCATGGTGCTGGCCGCCGACCTTGCCCGCACCTGCCACGTCCTGGGATTTCGAGATGCCTGCCCCGATAACTTCCTCAACGTGGGCATCTGTGAACAGAACATGGTCGGTATGGCCGCCGGACTGGCCTTCGAAGGGAAGGTTCCGATCGTTACCTCCATCGCCCCCTTCATCTATATGCGGGCCTGCGAGCAGGTCCGCACCGACGTATGCTACAACAACCTCCATGTACTTTTCGTGCCGATCCTGAGCGGGCTCAGCGGAGCCCCTCTGGGCTCGACCCACTACGGAACGGAGGACCTGGCGGTGATGCGCTCGTTTCCCAACATGAAGGTCCTCCAGCCTTCCAACGCCCTGCAGATCGAAAAGGCGATCCTGGAAGCCTATGACGCGGAGGGTCCGGTATATATCCGCCTGGGTTCGGGTCAGGAACCGGATGTGCCTTCGCAGCCCGAGGGCCCGATGATCGGCAGGGCCATCCACCTTCGGGAGGGTGCGGAGGTCTCGATCCTGGCAACCGGCTACATGGTGCACAAAGCGCTGGAGGCGGCGGACCGGTTGGCCCGGGAGGGAATCTCCGCCGGGGTCTGGGACCATCCGAGCATAAAGCCGATCGACGCTCCGGCGCTGCGAGCCGCCCTGTCTGGAAGCTCGGCTGCGGTCAAGCTGATCGTTACCCTGGAAGAGCACAATCTCTGCGGCGGCTTCGCAAGCGCCGTGGCCGAGCAGCTGGCCAAAACAGGCTCCCCCGTACCTCTGGAGATGATGGCCATCCCGGACCTGTTCGTGGGGGTCGGGAGTCGGGAGGATCTGCTGCAGCTGCATCACCTGGACAGCGAATCGATCGCCCGGCGGATCATTGTGCGGATCGAAACCCCTTGACCAGCTCGGCATCATCCCCCTTCCTATTGGCTGCCCTGTGATTTTTGTTTATCCTGGATAATATATGGAAGTTCCCTTTAGGCAGCGGTTGACGGAGCTGGTCAGGCGGTACAAGACCGACAATGACATCTACCACGACCTGATGCAGTTCCGTGTCCGGGAGATCCTGCTGGTCGCCACGATCTACGATGCCTTCATCCTCGAAGAGGAGGACAAGCTCACCGAGAAGATCTTCGGGGAGTACCATCAGCTCAACCTTTCCACCGCGCCGCACATCACAAGCGTTTCCTTCGGGGAGGAGGCGATCGAGATCCTGAAACAGCGTCCTTTTGACATGGTGATCCTGACCATGCGCATCGATGAGATAAGCCCATTCGAGTTGAGCCGCCGCATCCGCGAGGTCAATCCCGACATTCCCATCCTGCTGCTGCTGAACGACAACACCGAGATCGCCCTGATCGCCGAGAAGAGGGACCGGCTCATCTATCTGGACAAGGTCTTCGTGTGGAACGGGGATTCGAAGATCTTCCTGGCCATGATCAAGTACATCGAGGATAAGATCAACGCCGTCAAGGACACCAAGATCGGCCTGGTGCGGGTGATCCTGCTGGTGGAGGACTCGATCCGCTACTACTCCCGCTATCTGCCCCTGCTGTACACGGAGATCATGAAACAGACCCAGAGGATCATCACCGACGAGCACCTGGTGGAGGTGAAGAAGCTTCTGCGTATGCGGGCGCGGCCCAAGGTGCTGATGGCGGAGAGCTACGAAGAGGCTCAAAGCATCATCCAGGAGTACAAGGACTACCTGCTGTGCCTGATCACGGATATGAAGTTCCCCGTTCAGGGCAAGCGGGATGATCAGGCGGGGGTGAAGCTCATCGAGTACGTACGCCGGCAGGTCCCGGACCTTGCCACCCTGCTTCAATCCGCCGAAGCGCAGGCCGCCGTAACGGCCAGGGAGTTGAACGCCAGGTTCATCGACAAGACCTCGGAAAATCTCTCCATGGAGCTGACGGAGTTCGTTTTTCAGTATCTTGGCTTCGGGGACTTCGTATTCCGCAACGGCAGCGGGGAGCCCATCGGTCGGGCTCGGAGCATGGAGGAGTTCAAGGATCTGCTGTTCACGGTGCCCGACGAATCCCTGGTGTATCACGCCAACCGCAATCATTTCTCCGGCTGGCTCATGGCCCGCGGAGAGATCCAGATAGCCAAAGAGCTGCAGCCGGTGAAGGTCAGTGACTTCGCCACTACCACCGAGCTGAGAGAGCACCTGCTGGAGGTGCACGAGCAGGTGCAGAAAGACCAGACCAGGGGCCAGGTGGTTCCCTTCGACGAATCCCTTCTCGATGATGTGCATCACGTTCTTCGTCTGGGCGAGGGATCCCTGGGCGGCAAAGGCCGGGGTATGGCCTTCCTGCATCTGATGATCGAGAACTGCGACCTCAACGCCCTGATAGCGGATGCCAACATCCGTATCCCCCAAACCGCTGTGATCGGTACCGAGGAGTATGATTTCTTTGTTCAGCAGAACGGCCTGAGGGAGTTTTTCACCGGGGTCGTTCCATACCAGGAGGTGAAAGAGCGCTTCCTGGCCGGGGATCTGTCCCCGGGGTTGCGGAACAAGCTCCGGCGCTATCTGAAGTACTCCCCCGGGCCCCTGTCGGTACGTTCCTCCGGGATGTTCGAGGATTCCCTGTCCCAACCCTTCGCCGGCATCTACGACACCTTCCTGCTTCCCAACAACCATCCGGACTTCGGTACCCGGCTGCAGCATCTGGAGGAAGCGGTCAAGCTGGTCTACGCCTCGATCCTCTCCGAGTCCGCCCGGGCCTATTTCGACGCCATCAGCTACAAAACCGAAGAGGAGAAGATGGGCGTGCTGATACAGCGGGTGGTGGGAAGCCGTCACGGGCAGTACTACTATCCCCATTTCTCCGGGGTCGCCCAGTCGTACAACTACTACCCCGTCGCCTATCTGAAACCGGAAGACGGGATCGCCGTGATCGGTGTCGGGCTGGGCAAATACGTAATCGACGGGGAGAAAGCCTTTCGTTTTTGTCCGCAATACCCGAGGATCGACTTCGTCTCACCGGGGGAACAGCTGCAGTTCAGCCAGCAGGAGTTTTACGGTATCGACATGGGCGACGATCATGTGAACCTGATCCGGGGCGATGACGCTACCCTGAGCCGTCTGTCTCTGGGCGAAGCCCAAGACCAGGGAGTGCTGCACTACTGTGCCTCTACCTGGGACGTCCAGAACGACCGCATGCAGGTGGGAACCGATGTGCAAGGTCCGCTGGTAATAAACTTCGCCAATATATTGAAGTACGACTCTTTCCCCCTGGCCAGGATTTTGGAGGTATTGCTGGAGTTCGTCAAAGGGGCCATGGGTACGCCCGTAGAGATAGAGTTCGCCGTGGATCTCACGCCGGCGGGAAACGGAAAGCCCAACTTCTACATCCTACAGATCAAACCTCTGTTGGGTGATCTGGAGGAGTACAACCTGGACCTCTCGCAGGTGGGCAGAGAGCAGCTGGTTCTGTACTCGGATCGGGCCATGGGCAATGGCCGCATCGACGATCTGCGGGACGTGATCTTCGTGGATCCTGAAAGGTTCGACAGGGCCCGCACCGTGGAGATGACCCGAGAGCTGGAAGAGCTGAACAATCGGCTCAAGCGGGACAACCGCCACTACATCCTTATCGGTCCGGGTCGATGGGGCAGCCGCGATCCCTGGTTGGGGATCCCCGTCAACTGGAACCACATCTCAAACGTCAAAGTCATAGTCGAAGCGGAGTTGCCGGATTTCAAGATCGATCCCTCCCTGGGATCCCATTTCTTCCACAACGTCACCTCGATGAATATCGGCTACTTCGACATCCCCTGCAACACAGGGGGCAATTTCATCGACTGGCAGTGGCTGCGCTCTCAGCCGCCCGCCGACCGTACCGATCACTTCCTGCATCTGCAATTCAAGGATCCCCTGGTGGCCAAGATGGACGGCCGCAAACGGATCTCCGTGATTTTCAAACCGCCGGAGGATGGACAGAGAGGTGTTTCTTGAAGCTCGTCAATCGAATTTTTTTCAGCGTCTTCGGCATGGTCATGTTTTCCACTCTGGCAAGTACGATCCTCGGTACGGTGTTGATCACCGACGCGGTGCGCTCTGAAGCGATCAGCCGGGTCGAGCTGGGGCTCAAGGAAGCCGGTGCCGAGATCGAGAACAAGCTTGTCGATCTGTCCTTCTCCGCTCAGATCTATGCCGGCGGGCTGGGGGAGGAGCTTATTGAAACAGCGGAGCCGGATATCGTCCGCATCTTTCCAGTCGGTCTGCCCCAATCTCTGTCCCGCAACGGACTCGTTCCGGGTGAGCCTCAGCGGGGAATGATTCGATTCTCCGCCGAGGATCTGGAGGCACTGGGCTACATGCCCGGCGATCTCACCACCCGGACCGCCTGCCCGGGCGGTGAGTTTCTCTGTCTGTTTGCCCACCATTCGGGAAAGCAGGGCACTGCCTTCGCAGCCACCGTGTTGAACGGCAACATCGAGTTGGTCAGAGGAATCCAGAGGAACCTGTTCGGTGATGATCTGTATGGGGACAAACCCTTCGGCACGGTTACGGTGTTCTGCGGGGATGTCCGGGTTGCCACCACCGTATTAGGACCCAAAGGGAACATTGCCATCGGCACCCGGGTTTCCGAGGAGGTTCGTAGAAAGGTTCTGGAGCAGGGAGAGATGTGGCTGCGGCGGGCTTTCGTTGTGGACGAGTGGTATCTGTCGGCCTACGAGCCCATTCGCGATCCCCGGGGTGAGAACATAGGGATTCTCTACGTCGGGGTGCTGGAGCGGAAGTACACGGATATCCGTAACCGGGCCGTGACTTTACTGTCCGCTTTGATCTTCCCCACCCTCGGTTTGGTGCTCCTGGCGGCCTTTCTCATCGCTCGGAGCATCGTGAAACCTCTGGCCCATCTGGCCGAGGATTCGGCTCAGATCCGGGTCGGTCAATTCGGAGCGCAATCACCCCCGTCCAAAGGCGCTCAGGAGATCCGAGTACTCTCTGATGCGTTTCAACGGATGAAAGAGGCGATTCGGGAGAGGGAGAAACGCCTCAAGTTTCAGAACGTGGAGCTGGAGGCGGCCAACAAGGACTACCAGGAGCTGCTGAGTTTCGTGACTCACGAGCTCAACAACTCGATCGGGGCGTTGATGCTGAACGTGTCCCTGCTGGCCGAAGACACCGAGCAGAGCCTCCAGGCGGAGGATCGGGAGATCCTGGATCAGGTCGTACGGGACGTGGAGCGATTTCGGGATATGGTGAGGAACTACCTCAACCTGTCCAGACTGGAGAAGGGAACGCTGCGTTTCAACCCGGAGATGCTCAACGTACGTCAGAACGTGATCGAACCTCTGCTGGATCGACTCTACCGCTGGATCGCCCACAGCCGCTTCGATATCCGCTGGGATTGGCCCGACGAGGTCATCGTTTACGCCGACGCGGCTCTGCTGGATATCGTGTACAGCAACTTCATCGTAAACGCTCTCAAGTACGGGAAACAGTGGCTGGAGTTCTCGGCGAAGCAGGAGGGCAATTGGTGGATCCTGGCCGTGGCCAATGGGGGAACCCCGATCCCGGAGGAGAAGATCCACCTGCTGTTCAGGAAGTTTTCCAGGCTGGTCGGATCCAGCGACGGAGCGGGTCTGGGCCTGTACCTGGTGCAGAAGATCGTGGAGCAGCACGGCGGCGAGGTCTGGTGCGAGTCGATCGGCGCCCCGGCAGGGACAGCGGGCAGCCAGACGTCGCACTGGCCTGAGCCGGGCACCCGCTTTCTGATGAAGCTGCCGGCGGGCAAGCCCGAGAACGGTTAGCGCCGGATCTTCCGGACATCACTAAGTATTATCTTCGTGGCATAGAATCAGCCAATCTCAGGATATTTCCTTGAAATCCTATAGGAGAATATTATAATTCTCGAAGAAAAATAGGATCCTCTTCATGCATCTGCATATATTCCGTACAACTTCTTGTATATCTCCACAGTGAAGAGGCCTCAGGAAGGATAACATCATGTACAGGAAAATCATCACCATCCGCTGTCTCGTTTTCGGTCTTTTGGTCTGCCTGCTGCTCTTCACGGTCGCCGGCTCCCTGTCTGCAGGGCAGCGTATCGCCCTGGCCGACTTCCTCGTCCACAGCGACAATCCCAAGTACACCTATCTGGGCAAGGGAATCAGCGAGATGATTGCGGTGGAACTGGCCAAGAGCCCCGACGTGACCCTGGTGGACCGCGCCAAGCGGGTGGAGCTGATGGAGGAGATGGAGTTCGCCCTCTCGAGCCTGGCCGAGGACGCGAACAAACAGGTGAAAATCGGTAAGATGCTTGCCGCCGACTACCTGGTCTTCGGTGAGATCGTGGACATGGCTCCTCAGCTGCTGATCAGCGTGCGGGTGACCGGGATCGAGTCGGGAGAGGTTGTGTTCCGCGACACCCTGACCGAAAAGGCAGGCAGCTACGAGTACATCTCCGGCTACTTCGCCACAGCCATCCTGGGACACTTCGAAGTGAAGGTCGCCGGGAGCACGGAAAAGAAGACCGTGGAAAAGGTGGAGAAGGACGAGGAGGCTGTGGTGGCCTTCTCCCGGGCCATCGATGCCTACGACCGGAAAGACAGGCAAGAGGCCAAGCAGGAACTGAAAACGGCCAGGCGGATCGACCCGGAGTACGAGGCCGCCGGGGTGTACCTGAACAAGCTCGGGACCGTCTCGCCGAAGTTCCGGGTGGAGACCGACTACTACGCCCCGACCATCAACCCGGCTTACCTGGGGTTCCTGAAGGACGACATGTTCTATGGATGGTGGGGAGGGAGTATTCCACCCCCCAGTGCGCAAGAGAATGGATTCCAACAAGTTGACGATTTTCTTTTCAAGGAATATCCGGGAACACAGAGGGCTGGATATAGTATTCCCTTGGGGAAGCGTCTGGGATTGGGGATAGAATACATTGCCGATGGTTTGAATAATTGGATCAACTCTCCTGACCCCTATGAGATAGAGGGAAGCTTATACGATGAGTCGAAAGTTGCGCAATGGGACAATGGTGCCTCGCTGAGTGTTGGATATAGACTGGGCGATGATTCATGCGCAGGAGCGAGAGTCCAAGCTGCATATACCAAACCTGAGGCCGGAGAAACAATCAACGTTGGGGAAAAGGGCTTCTCCTACGGAGGCACCATAGGATTCGTGTCTAGCCTATCTGATGGAAAATATATCCTCGACGCACAGCTCACGTACTATTCCCAAAATAACTGGTATCTCGATGAGGAAGAGAATAAGCTGAAGAGCGGGACACTGCCCCTCATTCTGGACGGAACCTTCGTGGGCTCTTTCTTCGACGATCAAGTTGTGGGCGCGCTAAAAGGGATCGGGGAAATCTATACCGATGCGCGGGGTGGACACGCCCTGCGGGTCATTCCAATGGTCGAATACTGGGTATTCCCGTTCCTCTCTCTTCGGGGGGGGTACGAGTACGTACATCTGCAGCAAGCAGGCACCTTTACCATCGGTCACGGCTTTTTGGCCGGATTGTCTTTTCAGATCTGGAAGCTTACGGGTAACTTCAACTACACACTTAGAAAAAAACCTTCCCGTCAGGTACCGGGTTATCTAATTAGTGAGTCGCGTTTCCTGGGTGGCTTCACATTCACTCCTGGCTGGGTCACTCGGGATTAGGAAAATATGGGTACCCATATTTGTATTGACTTATACCCATAATCTTTGTGGTATCGAAGGATGAAAACGACGGTCGAATTGAGTGACGCCCTCATGTGGGAAATGAAAGAACAGGCGCGGGCGAGTCACTCGTCAATGCGGGAGATAATGGAAGCCGCCTGTCTCTATCTGGATCAACTCAAACAGCCCCGGGGAAAATTCCGGTTTCAGAACCACTCCTTCAAGGGCAATAGAGTCTGCGAAGGGATTGAAGAGGGGGCCTGGGAACAGATCCGTGGGAATATTTTTGAGAGCCGCGGGGGATGATCGCGGTTGATACCAACATCCTGGTCTACTCTCATCGGGAAGATGCCGCTTTTTTCAATCCGGCCCTCGCAACCATCATTACCCTGGCAGAATCCGATGTACTCTGGGCTATCCCCTGGCCGGTGATACACGAGTTCCTCGCAATAGTGACTCACCCCGGTATATACACACCCTCCACTCCCATGGAAAATGCACTCTTACAGGTTGAGAGCTGGATGGCCTGTCCTTCCCTGTCCCTGATCGGCGAGTCCGGAGAGATCTATTTTCAATATCTTGCTCATGTACTGAGAGCATCCCGGACAACGGGTGCGGGAGCTCACGATGCCAGGATTGCCGCTATCTGTTTGAGCCACGGGGTGGATGAACTTATGTCCGCCGACCGCGACTTTTCCCGGTTTCCGGGCTTGAAGGTCAGAAATCCACTGGTATGATGGGAACGACTATCTATCTGCCGCCACGGCGCGTGTACGGAAGAGATCTGCCTGTCCGCAATTTACCTTATGAAACTGCCCGCCACCAAGCCCAAAAACGGCAAACCCCGATCGTCCGCCCGTTCAAGTCCCGGATGGCGCTTCGCGCCGGCAGGCATACCAGATGATCGCCGCTGTGACCAGAAAGAGGAAACGTTCCAGCTTGATCAGCTGAGGATTTAAAACCGCCTCGGACAGTACGCTGCTGACACTGGCCTGCGCCACCGTGATCTCTGCGGACTGCAGCAGCTCAACGGCCATAGCCGAATATAGGGACCTGCTGCGCTGGGGCAGTCGGGCCAGAAGCTCCTCCAGCAGTTCCTTCGGCACTCTCGGAGACTGAGCTTCCTCCACAAAGTCTGCCAGGAGTGCGATGCCCGTAGCCGCACTTTCCAAAAAACTCACATACGGGGGATAGAACCACTCGCCGAAGCCGAGGATTCCCGCCAGAGAGAGGATCAGCTCATCCCTGACGTAGGGCTGCATCTTCAGTGCGATCTTTTCGAGCAGCAGGGGAATCGCCTCGACATCCCTGAATAGTTCCAGGGCCGTGGCTGCGTGGATGATCACCCGGGGATTGGTGGTTTCCCGGAGTTTCCCGCGTATTTTCCCAAGGCTGTCCCGGTCCTCCAGTCTGGCCAGCGCCACCATAGCTTTGCCCTGGAGGAAGAAGTCCTGAGTGTCCAGACTGTTTCGCAGTGCCGGGATGCCCTCCCTGACGCGCCTGGTCCCCATGATGTCCGCGGCCAGGTAAGCTGTGGTGAAGGCGTGATTCTTCACATCCGAGATGAGGGCCTGAACCGCCGGTTCGTTCAGCGGCACGTCTGCCAGGGCCTGTAGGGCTTCGGCTCGGATCGTGAATCTTGGGGATCCCAGCCGGGAGAGGACGTCGCTCAGGGAAAGGCCTGAATGAGCCTCCCCCATGGCTTTGAGGGTCTGCTTCTCTTCGGCCACGCTCTTCACCCGCCTGAGG
Organism: uncultured Spirochaetaceae bacterium; assembly: GCA_964588355.1. Taxonomy (GTDB): domain Bacteria; phylum Spirochaetota; class Spirochaetia; order SZUA-6; family DRHE01; genus JAFGQJ01. The sequence goes on from CAZPPB010000007.1 coordinate 49,369, forward strand.
CGATGGGTCAGGCTGATCGCCCTCAGATCCCTGGGGGAGAAGATCGCCGACATGGCGTCTCGGATCGGATAGGCGCCCAGATTCTCCATGGAGTTCAAGAACAGCAGCACGACCACCGAAAGGACCGCTACCGTGCCGAAGTAGATCTGAAACACCCGGGTCTGCAATTCACCGGCCGGCGGCGACTGAGCCGATGCTGCCAGCCAGACCTCCAGGCTCTCCAGAATCACTCCTCCGAACACCGATCCCAGAGCCCCGGCTACACCCAGGGTCATGAAAAAAATCACCCCAAGGTCGAGTCGATCTTCCGGTTTGATAGCCGCCAGAAAGTAGGTCTGGCCGGCATTCATGATGCCGAACTGGCCCAGGTTGAAGAACAGAAGAACCGAACAGGCGAACGCCCAGACGGACCAGGACCCTGCAACCGGCGGGGAAACGACCATGGGTATGAGCACGAGCGTGAAGACGGCGAAGAAAAGGAAGAACAGCGGTTTGGCTCCGATCTTGTCGATCAGGAATCCGCTGGCCAGGGCCATGAGAACCGCCCCCAAACTGCCGAATACGAGGAAGAAAAGAATCAGATTATCCGCCTGCTGATAGACTCGTTTGAAGTAGACGACCAGGAAGGGGGCCACCATGTAGATCAGAAGAGTTGTAAAAAAGTACAGGATTATGAATTTGCGAAAATGCGCCTGAGCGAAAGCCTCCTTGAGACCCTGGAATAGACTGCGCTCCCGGGAGTGTTCGGAGCGTACCGGTTCGGGAAAGCGGAAGACGATCGAGGCTGCGATCAGCCCGGCGCCGATACCCACCAGGATGAACAGCGAGTACACGTATAGAGGAGCGCTGCGCCCCAGAACGAAGGCCATGGCCACGGCCAGGGCCAGGGTGATCGAATGCTGGATCGCCTGGATTCCTGCGATAAAGGAACCCCTGTCTTTTTCAGCGGCGATCTCCCCGAGTACCGGATTGTAGGCGGCGATGGCGATTCCCCTGGCCACGTTGAATCCCAGCACGCTGAAGATGATCAGGACGTAAGCAACCTCCGTGTAGCCCCTGGAGGCAAAAAAAGGAGAAGCCAGAATCGGCAGCATCATCAGGTAGCGGATCATCCAGAATCTGCCCATGAGGGGGACGACCCCCCATTTTGCCGCCACCCTGCGCCCGACGAACAGGAACAGATAGGCGCTGTACATGAAGGAGGACAGCAGGCCCACCAGGAAGTTGCCCGCCCCCACGCGCAGCACGTAGAGGGTGATGATGTTCCCGCTGAGCAGGGTGAAGGAGACAACGTTCAAAACCGCGAACAGTACGAACAGTCCACGGGCCCGGCCGAGCTCTCCGGGGCTCAAAGTTGGTTTTCTCATCTGCCTGAGAATCCTAATACGGCCGACAACTCGGGTGCAACCTGTCTCAGCGGTTTTCCGTGCTGCGGCGCAGGCAGCGGGAATGTTCGTACAGTTGCTCCAGGCTCATCGATTTCAAGAACACCATCCCCCTGGAGGCTCGAATCAGTGCGCTGGGATGCTCATGGAAAAACTCTCGTCCCAGGCAGGTCTTGAGCGTCTGGTACTGGTCGACCTGGATCTTCTGAGCCAGCTCGGAAAAGGGGCCGTCGTGTTCGTAGCTGGGAAAAGACGCTGCCTTTTGGGAGATGAAGGTATTGCGGAAGGCGCTCTCCTGAAGGGCGAACATGTTCAAAGAAACCGGCACGTAGATGTCCGCCTCGCTCGGATGGAAGCGATACCAGACGTTTCGGTACCCGAGAATCCTAAGATCTTTGCGGCCGGTCCGTTCCTCGTAGAGGCGGATGGCCTCGGTAACGGTCTGCAGCACCTTGTAGTGGGTGTCCGGCCCGCTGGCCTCAGGGTCCAGGGCCAGGGTGATCACATCCGGATTGATCTCTTCCAGCAGCTTCAGCACCGGGGCCACGTCCCTGGAGACCGTCGGTTCCTCGGTGAAGATCTCCCCCGTGTAGAAGCCAAGGCGGAGGTGGCACACCGCTTCACCGCTCCAGCCGAAGTAGCCCCATAGGCAGTCCGCCTCCCACTCCCGGCACATCCCCTTCAGCTGCTGGATGTAGGGCAGGTCTTTTTTACCGGGGTACTGGGTTTCGAAGTAGTTGATCAGCTCTTCGATGCGGTCCTCCAGGCTTTGGCGATCCTCCTCCTCGTACAACTCCACCAGGTTTCGGTACAGCCGCCGCATCTCTCCGTCGTACTTCATGGTCCGGGAGCCCGCGGCCACCCCGTCCAGATACTGCCACACGTCCCGGTTGCGGAAGACGCGGTTGTCCGGATCGAAATATCCCCCGGCCTCCAGTTCGACGAAGGCCGGAGAACGGATGAAGCTCTTCAGCTTCCGGCAGGACCTGAGCATGAACTGGTTGGTTACCGCGGTGAAACCGCTGGTCAATGTGGCGAAGTAGTGACGGGTCGAATGATCCCGAATGTGACGGACGATGAAGGGCAGGTATCCCAGCATCAGGTCGTCGTGATGGGGCTCGGTGTGCAGAAAAACAGTATCCGCCATGGTGTGCGTCCCGGCCTGGATCTTGGCCTTCAAACCGGCGCTGACCCGACTGCAGATGTCCCGAACCGAGCCCTTTCCGGAGGCCTGAGCTTCGGCGAGCAGTCTGGCCGCGAAGGGGGATTCCCTGAAGTCCTTTTCGTTCAGACTTTCGATTCGCTTGTTCTTGTCCCTGGCCAGATCGACGATCACCCGTTCGATCTGCTCTTCGCTCAGCGTCGCCTCGGACAGGAAGGCTTCCAGGTTGCGGGAATGCAGGCTCCCGGCCGCTCCCCGGGTCAGGTAAAAGCGTGCCCGGGGCAGGGAACGCAGTGCGCTGGCCGGAACCCGGACGTGGCGCTCGGCCTGCACGGCCTCGGCCACGATACTGGCCTTGGACTCCCCGGCGGCGATGATCAGGGCCACGCAATCCGGGTTGTAGGTAATGGTAGCCAGGCCAACGGTGATCACCAGGCGCTTCCTGGCCACCTCGATTCCTCCCAGATCTCCCGCCGCGGCGGCCTGGGTCTCGTAGTTGACCGTGGTCAGACGGGTGGTGGAGTACAGGTCCGACCCGCGGACATTGAAGCCTATGTGCCCGTCCGGACCGATCCCCCCCAGGAAGAAGCCAATGCCCCCCAAGGCCCGTACGCTGTCCTCGTATTCGACGCACCACTGATCGATTCCCTGGATAACCTCTTTCTGCTGCCTCTCGATCTTGTTGCGGGCCATGCGGTGGCGTAGGGTGATATCGACCTCGTCGTTGGTCCAGATCTCTTCCAGGGTTTTTCCGGCGGGAAGCCCGATCCGGCTGCAGTCGATCAACAGCGCCCGCTGCTCTTCCAATCCGAAGCCCTCCAGGTAGAAGCGGTTCACGTAGTAAAAAAAGCTGTTTTGATGCAGCGGATTGATCGGGTAAAACTCATCGATCTGTACGAAATGAAGCCCTCCCAGCTCGCAGCCCCGGCCCGGATCGATGCCCCAGGCCTCGAGTTCCCGCCGCACTTCAGGGCTCTCCCATCCCTCCCGGAGGCGGATCACCTCCTTGATGAAGTGTTCCGGCGTCTTGCCCGTGGGCAGAGCTATAACCCCTTCGGGGTTGACCTGGGCCCACTCGATGAAGCGTATCGCAGCCAGGGTTCCCAGGGCGGGAAAGGAATCTACCACGATCACCCCGATTTTTTCCACGGGGGCGTAGAGCAGCTGTTGTCCCGAATGTTCCAGAGTTTTCTGTTCGACCGTGGAGCTCATCGTGGATCCCTCCTCAGGTCTAATTCTAACCGGGTTTAGGAGCCTCCTCAAGCGGAAACTCCAGTGGGGTGGGAACGCGGAAACCGGTTTTCGTGAGAGCAG
>CAZPPB010000008.1:0-49614 GCA_964588355.1 uncultured Spirochaetaceae bacterium
TCACCCCCAGCAGGATCGTTCCCTTGGCCGCCCAATCCCGGGAGCTTCCCGATCCGTACTCCCTGCCGGCAATCACCAGCAGAGGCGTGCTATCCGCCTGATACTTAATCGAGGCGTCGTAGATGAACATCTGCTCGTTCGTGGGCAGATAGCGGGTGTAGCCGCCCTCCACACCGGGAACCAGACGGTTGCGGATGCGGATGTTGCCGAAGGTCCCCCGGATCATCACCTCGTGGTTGCCTCTGCGGGAGCCGAAGGTGTTGAAATCCTCGACGCTCACCCCCTGCTCGATCAGCCACCTGCCGGCGGGGCTCTCCTCCGGAATGGCCCCGGCCGGTGAAATATGGTCGGTAGTGACCGAGTCTCCGAGCAGCGCCAGCACCCGGGCTGCCTTGATTTCGGGCAGGGGGGGCAGCTGTCTGGCCAAACCGTCGAAAAAGGTGGGCTTGCGGATGTAGGTGGAGCTCGGGTCCCAGGGGTAGCGGCTGCTCTCGCCGATCTTCACGGCGTTCCAGGTCTTGTTGCCGGAAAAGATATTGGCGTATTCCTGTTCGAACATCATGGGGGAGACATGAGCGGCTACGGCCTCCTCGATTTCCCGGTTGGTAGGCCATATGTCTTTGAGGTACACGGGATTCTCGTTTCGGTCCAATCCGATGGGATCGTTCTGCAGATCGATGTTCATGGTTCCGGCCAGGGCGTAGGCCACGACCAGCGGCGGGGAGGCCAGGTAGTTGGCCTTGACCTCCGCATGGATCCGTCCCTCGAAATTGCGGTTACCCGACAGCACCGAGGCCACGGTCAGGTCCGCCCCGCGGATCGCCCGGCTGACCTCCGGGTGCAGCGGACCGGAGTTGCCGATGCAGGTAGTGCAGCCGTAGCCCACCAGGTGAAAGCCCAACGCCTCCAGATATGGAGTCAGACCGGCGTCTTCCAGATAGCGGGTCACCACCCGGGAACCCGGCGCCAGACTGGTCTTGGTGTACACAGGCACCTGGAGCCCCAGCTTGACCGCTTTCCTGGCCAGGATACCTGCGGCGAGCATCACCGCCGGGTTGGACGTATTGGTGCAGCTGGTGATGGCGGCGATCACCACGGATCCGTGCTTCAGAAAATCCCGCCGGCCCGACACCACCACTGGGATCCCCGCGGCCCGGGAGGCATCCCCTGCCGCTGACTCGACTCCCGCGGAATCCACCGGTGATCCACCCTCATGCTCCCAGCGGCCTTTCTCTCCATCGCCATTTGGGGACCCCAGGTTCTTGGCCACCTCCAGCCAGGCCTTGCGGGCGCCGGAGAGGGGAATCCGGTCCTGGGGCCGTTTGGGACCGGCCAGAGAGGGTTCCACCCCGGCCAGATCCAGCTCCAGTACGGCGGTGTACTCCGGCTCGGGGCTCTGAGCGGTGCTAAACAACCCCTGCTCCTTGGTGTAGCGCTCCACGAGATCGAGCTGTTCGGTCTTCCTGCCGGTGAAGGCCAGGTACCTCAAGGTCTCTTCGTCTACGGGAAAGAAACCGGCGGTGGCTCCGTATTCGGGGGACATATTTCCGATCGTGGCTCTGTCGGCAACGCTCAGGGAGCTCAGGCCCGGGCCGAAGTACTCCACGATCTTTCCCACCACACCGTAGGAGCGCAAGCTTTGGGTCACGGTCAGCACCAGATCCGTGGCCGTTACCCCGGCTGACAGGCTGCCGGTCATCTTGACGCCGATCACCTCGGGGATGAGCATGTACAGGGGCTGGCCCAGGATGGCCGCCTCCGCCTCGATGCCTCCGACCCCCCAGCCCAGCACTCCTATGCCGTTGATCATCGGGGTATGGGAGTCGGTACCGACCAGGGTGTCGGGAAAGGCCGTCCATCTCCCGCCGACCTTGCGCCTCTCCACCACCCGGGCCAGGTATTCGAGGTTGACCTGATGCACGATTCCCGTGGCCGGAGGCACGACCTGAAAGTTTTCGAAGCTGCTCGCCCCCCAGCGCAGGAACTCGTAGCGCTCCCGGTTGCGCTTGAACTCCATCTCCGCGTTCGCGGCCAGGGCCCGTACGGTGGCGTAGCGGTCGACCTGTACGGAGTGGTCGATCACAAGGTCTATGGGGATGTTCGGATTGATCCTCTGGGGATCCCCACCCAGGTCGGCCAGGGCATCCCGCATCACCGCCAGGTCCACGATGGCCGGCACACCCGTAAAATCCTGCATCACCACCCGAGCCGGCTTGAAGGGTATCTCCCCCTGCTCGGCCTCAGGGGTGTTCCAACGGCAGAGAGCCTTCACGTCCTCCTGGGTCACGGCGTAATCGTCGATCTGGCGCAGCACCGCCTCCAGAAGGATCTTTATGGCAAAGGGCATGCGGGAGATCTTTCCCAGTCCCTGTTTCTCCAACTGATTGAGATCGTAGTAGATGAGCTTTCCCGATTTGGTGGAAAGGATTCGCTCGGTCCCGAAGGGATCGCTTCGCTTGGACATGATTTCTCTCCTGAGCCGGTGTTCCTCGAGGTGTGCCTGTTTTAATCCGGGCGACAACCTTTCTGACTAATATACCCAAGAACCGTGCTCAGGTTCAACGGAAGGAACTTCTGTCAACAGAACCGAAAGCTATGGAACCTATGTATCTGAGCGCACCAGACGCCTGAAATTAGAACCAGAACAGTACGTTCAGGGAAACACCTGTATATCCTCGCATAGTCGCTACTTCTTCTGAATCATCAAGCACCAGCGCGGGCAGCGGCACAACCGCGGATACCCCCACGGTGGCGGGACCCAGCTTCAAATCAACATCCGCCTTGACATTGGGAGCCCACAAAAAACTGTCGAAGTTCCAAGAATAACGTACATTTACGCCACCAAGCACTCCAATGCGGAATAAGAACAGATCGAAACACAGGCCCACGTCTCCAAAACCCATGATGAGGTCATTCCCGAGCTCGTAGAGTCCTGAAATATCGAGAAGTAGGATTGAGTGTTTGGAACGTAGATTGGCTCCGACTAACAGATGATCCAAAGGTGAATTTCCAGAATACTTTTCCATGAAGGCTGGATAATACACTGTGGCTCCGATTCCGGTTTCGGCGAAGCCCGATACCGACGTTAGCAGCAAAGCCAGAACCGCTGCCACCACTACTTTCTTCATGACCTTTCCTCCTCAAGTTGATAAGATAGCTGATGCACCATTCTAATCGCAGTTTGCCAGGTTCTCAAGTTATTAAATTATATATCTGCAAGATATTCAGTTTGCGTTTCGTGTATGAAGATCAAGGTCAAACCTGAAGATTTCGTCGTTCTCGAGGAAGCGTTGTTCGAAACGTCGGCCGAGCCTCGAGCGCACGCGGTCTTCCGTCTGAACAAGCAGGATTGGGACACCTTCGACCTGATCGACCTGATCGCCCGCCGGCTCAAGATCCCAAAGCAGGACATTGCGATCGGGGGCATCAAGGACCGCTACGCAAAAACCGAGCAGCTGATCTCCGTCAAAAACCGCCAGGGACTCACCGCGGCGGTCCAAGCTTTACCGCCGGAAGCAAACTTCAACCTCAGCTTCCTCGGCTATTGCGCAACCCCGATCACAGCTAAAGATATTCGGGGCAATCAGTTCACCATCACCATCCGGGACATCCCATCCGGCGACCTGGAACGCTTCCTGGCTAATGCAGAGATCGCGAAGCAGTGGGGGGTGCCCAATTACTACGACGAGCAGCGCTTCGGCGGCGCCCGCCACGGAAAGGGCTTCATGGGCAAGGAGATCTTCCGGGGCAGCCGGGAGAGGGCGCTGCGCCTGTACTTCGAGCCTTCGAAGTTCGACGATCCCAGGACCCGAGCCCTGAAATCTTGCGTATTGGAGAACTGGTATCATTGGGATCGCTGTTCGGAGCACGCCTTCGGCGAGTACCGTAGAATCCTCACCTATCTGTCCCGACACAGGCGGGCCTTCCACAGAGCCCTGGGTCTGATCGACCGCCGCTTCCTCGTATTCATGCTGAACTCCTATCAATCCTTCCTATTCAACCAAATTCTCACCGAGTATCTGGAGGATGTGCAGCGGGAACAGGATATATCATTTGACACGGTTCCCTACAGCCAGGGCCGCTTCCTCTTCCACAGGGAACTGCCCGAAGCGCTGTTCGACCACCTGCTGGGTCTGACACTCCCGGTACCCGGCTGGGACAGCCAGATCGAGGATCCGAGGATTGCCGAGATCACTGCCGCAGTACTGGAGCGAGAGGATCTGGAGATGACTGATCTGAAAGTACGGCAGTTGTCCCGGATCTACATAAACGGCGTCGAGCGTCCACCGATCCTGCTGCCGCAGGAATTCTGCGTGGAGAACGTCACAGAGGACGAGCTTTACGACAACAAGAAGAAATTGACCTTGCGGTTCTTCCTGCCAAGGGGCGGGTATGCTACCCTGATCGTCAAGCGGCTGGCGGGCGGCTGCAGGACAGATCCCGAAGAACCTCGTTCAGCTCCGCCCCTCGGCGAAACTGTTTAGAGCGGCTGTTTGCTCGAAAAAGGAAGGCAACGATGGCAAATCCGAAAACCAAAGCCCTGATCGCGGACCTGGAGGCGATTGCTCCGGTGCCCTGTCCCTGCGGGCAGGCTCGTCGGGCCTTCCTGGTCCCCGGCAACGACGCAGCTTCGATCCACCTGGTGGACATCCAGATTGATCCGGTGCCCCACTACCATGAGAAGCACACGGAGATCTACTACATCCTAAAGGGGGAGGGATTCATCGAGCTTGACGGTGAGAAGACTCCGGTAAAGCCCGGCACGGCGATCCTCATTCCCCCGGGGGTGCGCCACCGCGCCCTCGGCAGGATCCGTCTCCTCAACGTGCCGGTCCCGCCCTACGATCCGGCGGATGAGCTGTTCGATTAGAGGCAGTTTTAATCCATAAACCAGAGTTTGCCGGGCCGGGCGAAAGCCCTCCTGCCCGCCAGCACCCGGTGCAGAATGAAAAACACGATCAGGTAGAGCAGGATCAGGCCCACCAGAGCCCAGTAGAAGAGAGGATTCTCCCGGATATACCCGTACATCATCAGGTTGATCGCCAGGATGTAGGGGATCACCAGTACGAAGGCGACTCCCGACCCGTACATGTAATCGACTGCCGCGGGGGTTTCGAACTCCGGATCGAGGATGCGCAGCAAGGCCAAACCGGTCGGCATGGTTCCTGTGGATCCCCCGAAGATGACCATGGCCCGCTGGAAGCGGTGCTCGTCGAACAGGCGGGAGGCAAGCCAAAAAACATAGCCGACAGTAAGAAATCCCCCCAGGAGCGCCATCACGAGGATGGGAAGCAGGTAGCGGACCACGATTACCAGGGAGATCGCTCCGATGGCGGCGGCCACCAGGATGTCCACCGAGCTCCCGGCGATGCGGGTCAGGCTGCCGGAGTCCAGAACATGGTCGACCTTGAATGCCCGGAACAGCTGTTTGGTGCCGAGGGCGAGCAGGGCCGCGAAGATAAAGGAGATCCCCCAGAGATTGACCGCCAGTTCTCTTCCCTCGGCTCCGGCGAAGGAAAGCAGGTAGGTCATTCCTTTTAGCAGCAGGAAGGTCAGGAGATATACTACGAAAACAGTGCCCAGATTGAAGGACAGGGTATCGATGGCTTCGGTTTCCGTGGTCAGACGGGAACCGGTCGGCGATCGTTCCGCGGGCCCGTAGATTCCTGAGCGGACCCGGGCGGCTTTCAGCAGCTCGCGATGCTTGGCACTCAGCCAGCCCTTGCGGATCCCGAGGTTGATCAGGAACACCCCGCCGAAACAGGCCCAGAGAAATCCCAGGGCCGCGAAGGTCAACCCGATCGACCCGGCACCGGTGAACCCCATCTGCTCCCAGCCGATCCCTATCGAGTAGGCCTGGCCCGGGCCCATCTCGAATCCCAGAGGGATAAACAGCCCGAAGCTGGGAGACATGCCGGGAAACACCAGGAGGATGAACAGGAAGGTCAGGCCGATGCCCAACAGTGCCTGAAAGGAGAAGGAGGCCATGATCATCAGGCCAGTCGACAACACGCGCTTTCCCGCTCCCCGGCCGGGGGTGTTGCGCAGGCCCATGGCGATGAAAGAGAGGCTCAGCAGATGGTAGATCAGGTCGCCGAGATGATCCGCTGTCAGCCCGAGGTGTTTGGCAACGCAGTTGTAAAAGATCAGGAGGATAAATCCGGCGGTCAGGGAATTGGGGATCAGAAAGCGCTGAAAGAAGCGGACCCGTGCCCGGATCAGGGTGGCCAGGAGGAGGCTCAGGGCAATCACCCCGAGATGGAGGAAGACCGACCAGTGGAAATTCATACTAGAAGTGTAGCCGGTTTACGAATGAGAAGGCAACAGAACGGCAGGGGGCCCCATTGGGGCGCAGACCTGTCGAATCGGATCGGCGCTTCGCGGGCGGACTAGGGCGTGCTGTTTCGGGCTACCCGCTCGGCGATGTCGATGATGCGCTGCAGGCGCCCCGGCGGAGGGGCGAACACCCGTTCCAGCACTTCGGGCGTGTAGTTATCTTTCAGAAACTCTACAACCGGCAGACGGCCGACCCAGCAGTCCAGGATCCGCGGGCAGGGTTCCTGTCCTCCGGCAGCGCGGCAGTAGGAAAAATGAATGCAGTCCCCCAGGCTTCTGCAGTAGGTCTCGTAATGGTCGTATTGGTTCATCCTAGGCTATCCTTCCATGTGTTCGTCTGGAATCCCACGGCCGGCGCAAAGACACGTCCGTGGGACCCAAACTCATACTTTACAGCGCTTCGGGACGCTGCGCTTCCGGGCGCTGCGCCTCAGGCGCCGATGGGCTTCGGAAAATCCTTGATCTCTTCCAGCGCCTCGTGGATCTTCTGCTCGGGATACTCGTAGTCGTGGAGCTTTCCCTTGAAGTACAGATCGTAACCGCGCAGGTCCATCAGTCCGTGGCCGCTCATATTGAACAGGATCACCTTCTCCTTGCCTTCCTCTTTGGCCTTATTGGCCTCCTGGATGGCTACCGCCACGGCATGGCTGGTCTCGGGAGCGATGATGATTCCCTCCGTACGGGCGAAGGTAATCGCAGCCTCATAACACTCCAGCTGATGCACGGCTATGGGCTTCATCAGTCCCGCTGCAACCGCCTGGGAGACCTGGGGAGCCATCCCGTGGTAGCGCAGTCCGCCGGCATGGATGGGCGGAGGCACGAAGGTGTGGCCCAGGGAGTGCATCGGCGCGATCGGCGCCACCTTGGCGGTGTCTCCGTAGTCATAGACGTAGGGCGCCTTGGTCAGGGTGGGACAGGAGTACGGTTCCACGGGTAAGATCTCGATCTGGGCTCCGTTGATCTTGTCATTGAGATAGGGAAAGGCCAGGCCGGAGAAGTTGCTGCCGCCGCCGGCGCAGCCGATCACCACGTCCACCTTCTTCTCCCCGATCTTCTCCATCTGCTTCTTCGCCTCCAGGCCGACGATGGTCTGATGCAGCAGGACGTGGGGCAGCACGCTGCCCAGGGAGTACTTGGTCTTGCCGCTTTCGTCGGCCATGGTCGCCTCGATGGCTTCGCTGATGGCGATGCCCAGACTGCCCGGGGAATCCGGATGCACCGCCAGGATGTCCCTGCCCGCCTGTGTCTCTTCGCTCGGGCTGGGAACGCAATCCGCGCCCCAGACCTGCATCATGGTCTTGCGGAATGGTTTCTGGTCAAAACTCACCCGGACCATGAACACCTTGCACTCCAGCCCAATGAGGGCGCAGGCAAAGGCCAGGGCACTTCCCCATTGACCGGCCCCCGTCTCCGTGGTGAGTTTTTCAACCCCGAACTGTTTGGCGTAGAAAGCCTGGGGCACGGCGGTGTTGGGCTTGTGGCTGCCCGGGGGAGAGACCCCTTCGTTCTTGAAGTAGATCTTGGCAGGCGTGCCCAGGACCTTTTCCAGCCTGGTCGCCCGGTGCAGGGGTGATGGGCGCCACCGGAACAGTATCTCGAGCACCTCCTCGGGGATGTCGATCCAGCGATCCGTGCTCATGGATTGGGCCAGCAGATTCATGGGGAAAATCTTGCCCAGCCACTCCGGGGTTGCCGGTTTCAGATCCAGACCCAGGATCGGGTTCTTGAGGGGTAGATCCGCGTTCAGGTTGTACCACTGCCTGGGGATCTCATCTTCATTCAGGACTACTTTGATAGGCATACGCTTCCTCCTCTGATGGTTGTTTAGTCGTCCTCTGGTGTATCGTGTTCTACGTAACTGTCCAAGACCGTTTTGAAAGCAGAACCCCGTTTTTTCAGCTCCTTCGATCCCCGGGTGATCTTGCAGAGACTCATCCCCAGCTGCTCGGCGATTCTCCGCTGACTCATCCCGTCGTACAGCAGCTTCACCAGCTCCCAACGGCCGGCGATCTCCTTGATCTCGTACTTCGTCAGGATGCAGATCAGGAGCTCCCTGATCAGCTTTCGGTCCTCGATCCTCGCCAGGACAGAGGCGATTTGATCCAAGGCCTGCAATTCTTCCCGTTCGTTACTATCCATAGAAACGCTACTTCAAAAAAGAACGCTACTCTATAGAGAAACATGTGTCAAGGGATATTACAAAAAAATCGCGAAAAAACTCAGACGGGTTATCCGTCGATCAGCCGGCGAAAACTATTGCTGTTGCCAGTCCGGGACAGGAATTTCTCCGGCCTTCTGCAGACCCAACTTGCAGAGAATCGGCCCCACGATTTCGAAAATGATGCTCGTCGCGGTGATCGTCGTGATAATCAGGGCGCCAAGTCGATCTCCCCACGGTCCCAGCGGCGTCAATGCCTGCTTCACCACCAGAGCCAATCCGATGGCTACTCCGGCCTGAGAGAGAATGCCCATTCCCAGGTATTTGCGGATTTTCGACTCGGCTCGGCCGACAACCGCCCCGATCCAGGCCCCTCCCATAAGCCCTGCAGATCTGCTCAAAATATATATCACCCCCACCAGTCCGAGAGCGGGGAGCAGGGCCAGATGCAGGTTCGCTCCGGCCAGCGCGAAAAAAAGCACGAACAGAAGGGGCATAACCTCGGTCAGCTCTTCCTTGATCTTCTGGGTGAGCGCCGGCGGCTGGGTGTTCACGATGACCAGACCGGCCACCAGATTCGTCAGGATTAAAGACAGGTGCAGCACCTCGGAGACGCCCACGCTGATGAGGACGGTGGCGAAGGTCAGGATGAACAGGTCCCTGCCTTCGGTCAGCCTCCGGGCCAGCAGGCGATACACAACAGCAACGGCTGCACCGATGAGACAACTCAGAGCGATCTCCAGCAATGGTGTTAAGATCAGCCGCCACAACGCTACCGGGGCGGCACCGTGTTGGTGCAGCAGCACACTCCGGGCAATGGCAAAGGCGAAACCGAAGATGATGATCGCCAGCCCGTCATCAAATCCGACCACCGCGTAGAGTGCATTTGTCAGGTTACCCTTGGCCTTGAACTCCTGTATCACCGCTACCGTTCCGGCGGGAGCGCTGGCCGGAGCCAGGGAGCCGAAGATCAGTGCCAGCGGGAGGTTGCGGGTCAGCAGGAATACCGCAGCGGTAACCACGGCGAAAGCCAGGAAGGATTCGGCTACTATGATAAGGATGATTCCGAGCCCTTGTCTTCTCAGTTCGGAAAAACTCAGCTCCAGACCGATACTGACGGCCACGAAACCCAGGGCGATCTCCGTGATGAAGCCGATCGAATCTTTCAGCTCCTCCCCGAGAAAACCCAGAACCGAGGGGCCCAACAAAACCCCGACGAGCATGAATCCGATAATCGACGGCAGGCGCAGAAAGCGCATGGATTTTCCGAGATAGAATCCGGCCAGAGTGATGATACCTACGACCAGCAGCACCGGCACGGGAAGGGTGTGGAAGAAACTCTGAACTGCCTGTATCACGATTGACTCCGTTTGCTCTAGAATTCGAGGGAACCACTGGAGTAGAACAACTCCTGCACCGTGATCAGAACACCGGGGTTGTCCTCTACATCTTCCACTACGGTGTGGATTCGCCGGATAACATCATTGCAGAGATCTTTTTCAACGACCGCAAGGATGAGCCGGCAAAATCCCTTCTGGCTCTCTGTCCAATAAGCGGCGAATAGCGGCAGTCGGTGCAGATAGTAACCGGCGGCATTGGTCTCCAGCACGACGATCGAACCATCCACGGCGGCGGAAAAAACCTGGAGCAGATCTTCGAAGCACTCCTCTCTCTGCACAAACACCTGGAACAGGCACCTGTCCTTCTGCTGACCGGGAACAACCCCGACATCGACGAGTCGAAACAGCTCCTCCACGATCTGGCGCACTTGCTTTTCATCAAATGCTTCAAGAAAGCGCTGAATCACATCGGGGTCTTTGAGGATCTTGGATATCGCCGAGAGCAGCTGGATATGCCGGTTTCTCTGGGACTTGGGCCCAATAATGAAGAAAAAGGTCGTGGTCTTTTTCCCGTCCAGAGAATCGAACTCGATCCCCTCCGGGGCGATCAGCAATCCGACCACGAACTCATCTATATCGTCCAGAGCGCAGTGGGGGATGGCGATTCCACCCCCGAATCCCGTTGTGCCTACTTGCTCCCGCTCCTGCAGGGCATCGAGGATGCGCTTCTCCGGCATCTTGCCCAGCACCTTGCTCTTCTTAGCCAAGCGGGCAATATCGCCGAGCACCTCCGCCTTGTTCCGTGCGTCGCTGCCGACCTGAATACATTCGGGACGAAAACTCAAAGCCATAATCACGCTCCTTCCTGGTCCGCTCTTATCAGAACCTTTAGAACCTCCGCCGGCGTTTGGGCACTGATGAGACGCTGCATCGCATCTTTCCGGCCGGCGATCCGGTTGACCTTGGCCAACACCCTCAGATGCACCACTTCACTGTCCGTACAGAGGAGGAAGAACAGATATGTTTTTTCCCCATCCAGGGCTTCGAAATCCGTACCCCCCCTGCAGATTCCTACAACCAATACCGGGCCGCCCCCGGGATTTTCACGGGGATGGCGCAGGTGCGGGATGGCGATTCCCCTGCCCACGGCTGTGGAGACGATCCCTTCCCGCTCTAACAGCTTGGCGACGAAGGGCCTCTCGCGATCGATGAATTGTGCGCGCAGCAGGGGCTGTACCAATTGGTGGAGCACATCTTCCTTGGTCCCGGGCCGAAGGTCCAGGACCACGTACTCCGTTTTCAGCAGCCGTGCTAGGGGCACTACCTCCGGGGAGCTTTCGATCAAACGGGCCAGATCGTTCTGCGGCACCACCTGCATCTTGGCGATCAACCAGTCGTCGATCATCGAACGCAGGAATCGCCACTGGCTGGCCACTTTGGCACAGGGAATCTGCCCTTTGTGCGCCATCCGCAGAACCGTCTTTTCGGCAAGGCGAAGATAGGAGGCTACCTCCGGCAGGGTCATCACCTCATCCCGTGCAACGGGTGGGACGGTCGTAAAGTCCTCCGTTTCCACTTCTTATTGTCCTTTATAGTTCATAATATTCTTTTATAATATATTATAGTACTTTATAGTAACTTGTCAATCATTAAAAATCCGCCGCAACCTGATCGAAGGATATATTGCCTGTACCAATAGCCCGGCCACAGGTGGAATAAGGAGGACAGGGGTGCTATAATCCCTCCGCCAAACAGAAAAGGGGGAGAACATGGGGGTATTTAAATCCTACGACATCAGGGGTATATACAACCAGGAGTGGGACAAAGATCTGGCCTACCGGATCGGCTTCTTTCTACCCGCACTCCTGGAAACCAAACGAATCCTCGTGGGCAGAGACGCCCGGGAGAGCTCGGTAGAGATTTTCGAGACCCTGAGCCGGGGTATTCGCGACGCCGGCTGTGACGTGACCGATATCGGTCTGTGCTCCACCCCTTCGGTCTACTTCGCCACCGCCCACTTCGAATATGGGGGAAGCGTCATGATCACCGCCTCCCACAATCCTCCGAACTACAACGGCCTGAAAATATCCCGTGCCCAGGCGATCCC
The DNA here is from genome assembly GCA_964588355.1 of uncultured Spirochaetaceae bacterium. Lineage (GTDB taxonomy): Bacteria > Spirochaetota > Spirochaetia > SZUA-6 > DRHE01 > JAFGQJ01. The sequence continues at coordinate 11,942 of CAZPPB010000008.1, forward strand.
GGTTGGCTATGACACGGGCTTGGACCGGCTCGAGCAGATGGTTCGGCAGGAAACCTCCCCCGTTTCAGCTCCCGGAAAGCTCGACACCCTGGATATACGCCGGGCCTACCTCGAGCATCTCGAGCCTTACATCGAGGCGGTCCGGGACATCAAAGCGGTGATCGACTGTTCCGACGGGATGGCCTCGGTATTCATCCATGACGTGATGCGGAATGTGCAGGGCGAGGTCATAACGATGTACGACCAGCCCGACGGCAGCTTCCCCCATCACCCGCCCAATCCCCTGATCGAGGCCAACCTGGCCGACGTGAAACAGCGGACTCTGGCCGAGGGCGCCGATCTGGGCATCTGCTTCGACGGGGACGGAGACAGGGTGATGTTCGTGGACGAGGCCGCGCGCTTCGTCTCCCCCGACCTGATCATCGCGCTCCTGGGGCTGCACTTCTTTCGCCAAAGCGGTCAGGATCACAGCGGCGAGGTTGTGACCTACGACGTGCGCACCTCCCGCAGCGTGGTCGAGTACATAGAAGCTTTGGGAGGCAAACCGGTGATCTGCAAGGTCGGTCACTCCCACGCCAAGAAGCTAATGAGGGATCGCAACGGTATCTACGGCGGGGAGCTGGCGGGGCATTACTACTTCCGGGACAACTACTTCTGTGATTCCGGAATGATATCCGCCCTGCTCGTTTTAGCGATTGTTTCCCGGAAAAAACGATCCTTCTCCGAGTTGATCGCCGAGATCGTCAAGTACCACTACTCGGGAGAGATCAACTTCAGGACCGACGCCAAGGACCTGATTATCGAGGCCGTCCTGTCCGAATACGGCTCTCAGCCCGGGGCCAGGCTGACCGATATCGACGGTATCCGCCTGGATTTCCCCGACTGGTGGTTCAATCTGCGCAAGTCCAACACCGAGCCGTACCTGCGCCTGGTCGTAGAGGCCAGCTCTTCCCACTCCCTGACCGATCGAACCGCGGAGCTAAAGAGTCGCTTTCGGGAGCTGGACCCCGAGATCGAAGAGGAGTGAGCCTGCCCTATGGCAGCACATCCCTCAAAGCCGGTAATGGACCTCGTACCAGCCGGCAAGGTGGCCGAACTCTTCAGCATACCCGATCTGGTTCCACACCGACTCCAGCACGTCCCCCGTTGCGTTGATCCTGAAGAGGACATACCAGTGGCATTTCGGGATGAAATCCGGATGCTCATCGTAGGGATACCAGCGGCTGGTGTATTCCGCTTTGTAGTACACGTATCCCCGGCTGTCTGTCCACTTCTCACGGAACGTGAGTCGGCCTTCTAAGGTGGGTTGCAGAGCCGATGTCATGTTGTACACGAAGAGTTTTCCCTCAGGGGCGAAGACGTACTTCGCATCTTTCGTTTTCCGATGAACCAACCCCAGGCTCTCATAGTCCTCATTGACCCAGGCGCCGTACAGCGGTTCCTCCGCCGTTGGCACAAACGGTCTGGTGGCACAGGTAACGGCGAACAGAGGCAAAACACAGCAGAAGCACACCAAGAGCGTCACACCCGCAGCCCTGTACCTCGTTTTAAGACGATCCGGCTTTGTTCTTAGGATATTCTCGATTCTATCCCGTAACATATGCTTCCTCCCTATGGTTGGATATGGTTTGGGCAGCAGAATATGTCCCTGGGAAGAATGAACGATATCTAAGAGATGATCGGCATATTCTGTTCCCCGAATTCCCGCCTCGATAACAGAACCGTCGCATTCCTTTTCACTTTCCCGCGCCATACGGGCATAGGCGACCCACAAATAGGGTATAAACCAGAACAGAGAACAGATCATCTGTGCGATGGAAGCGATCAGGTAGTCTCCGTGGCGTACGTGGGCCAGCTCGTGGATCAGCACCGAACGACAACGATTCGCTGACCAGTCCCGAGCCGACTGGGGAAGCACAATTCGTGGTTTTATCACCCCAAATGTGAAGGGGACGACGCACTGTCTGCTGATCAGCACGGTCACCGTCTTTCTCATCTTGAATCTGCAGACAAGGGCGTCGAAACAGGACTGGGTATCGCCGTGCCTTACCGCAACCGCGGCGATGCGTCGTAGTTCGAGCCTGGCCGCAATCCCGCGAACCAACATGGCGGCAATCCCTATAGCCCAAACAAAGACAATGAAAAGCTGCCACCAAGCCACCGATTTGACTCGGTTCTGCCCGCTGAGTGCTGCATAGGTGTTCGACGTCGCCACCATATCCAGGTAGTGCTCCCGCGATACAAGGGGGGCGGTGAGAAATCTAATGAACTCGGTCGTGCTGGGGGGGATCTGTATCGCGGATTGAGCCGTCGGCATGGAGAGCCAAATCAGGGATATGATCAAACAACTGAGAATTACGACAAACCAGATCAGACGCTTATGCCCGGCCGAAATCTTCCCGCCGACAACCGTAATAGCGGAGGCGGCCACGAAAACCAGGAAACCCCTCACCACACTGGCGGACAACACTGCCAATACCAAATCTACCAACTGATTCGTTCCGGAAATCATCTCTTTTCTTCTTCTCTCGCGTTTTCGATCAGGGCGATGAGTTTCTCGTATTCGTTTTCAGTCAGCCCGTTTCGATCTACCTGTATCAACGCCGCCACCACTTCTTCAACGGAGTTGTTGAAGTAGGTCTGCAGAAGCTGTTTCAGAGCGGACTGTCGCGCTTGGCGATGAGGAATGGTGGGTGAATAGATGTATCTACGCCCTTCCCTCCGGTGGACCAACAGGCCCTTGCCAATCAAGATGTTCAACGTTGCCCGTACCGCCGAATAGCTCGGTGGATTCGGGATCGATTTCAGAACTTCGTAGACGCTGGCCTGTTTCTTTTTGTAGATAGCCTCCATGATCTGTCTTTCTCGTTTGCTCAACCCGTGCTGTAGTTTTTTCGACATAAAATAACTCCTTAATGCTAATTTTATAGCATTATTTTGGACATGTCAAGGATTATATGCTAATATTTCAGCATTTATTGGATCTGCGGGTTTCAAACCTTACGTTCCAAATGATACCGATCAGATGGAAGACATTAGTATTGGACGTTCCACCGATACCCTGCAGAGTGTAAGGAGATACTGAGTGGGAAAAAGGGCTGTCCAGTTTCCTGAAACAGCCCTCAACAATTCACGTTAACTCAAGCGATCACTTCGGCGGTATTACCAGCTTCCAACCCGGATAGATCAGATCCGGATGCTGGATCAGCTTGCGGTTCCGTCTCCAGATCTTCGGCCACATGTAAGGATTGGCATAGATGTAGCTGTACTCGGCGATCCTCCACAGGCAGTCCCGGCGCTCGGGGATCAGCCGCACCAGGTAGATCGGATAGTCCGGATTCACCGCCTGGGTTTTGTAGACCTCGACGAGCTTTCTCGATTCGTTGAAGTACTCCTCGGCCAAGCTGTAGTTGCCTGCATTCCACTCGACAACTCCCTGCTTCCACAGCTCTTTGGCCTGGGCGAGCAGGTTCGACTCGACCTCATCCCCCAGCACCACAACCTGGGTCCCTTCGGGGATCAACACCCGCTCGGCAGGACGGCGGAACTCCGGAGGACTGAGCATGGATTGAGGCTCCCCCTCTTCCACTTCTTCGATGGTCTTTTCCCCGGACCATTCTTCCGGGTTGATGAGTGTGCCGTCGTCTGTCACTACGGTGAGCCCGGAAGCATCCTCCAGCTCCTTCATGACCTCCAGCATCAGCTTCTGGGCCTGCTTCTTCTGCTCCTCCCCGGAGCTCTTGGCCAACTGGATCAAAGCGAGGGCTTCCTCCCGAGCCTTCCCCAGCAACTCCTCGGCTTCGAAGAGCTGGTACCTCTGGTAGGCCTCGATCCCCTCCAGATACAGCCCGTTGGCCTGCTGGAATCTCACCGGTGCCAGAACGTGGGCATCTAGCTGCTCGGCTTCGCTGAGGTATTGATTGATATCCCTCTTGAGGATTTCTATCCAGCGCTGTCGTTCCCGCAGACGCTCCAGCAGGTTGGACATATCCGCAAGGGTGGCGTAGGCTTTTTCCCTGGCTTCCACCAGTTGCCCGGAAACAAACAACTCCTGCGTCTGCGGTACACCGGCAACCGCTGCGTTGTACTCCGACGGCAGGAATTTATCGGCGTTTATCGCCAACAGCTGCTTGTTCAGTCGCTCAGCCCTCTCGGCCAGCTCCTCTGCCGCCGCAGCCACCGAGTTATCGAAGGCCAGGTTGGCTCTATCCACAGATCGGGCCAGGTGCCTGCGGGCCGTGGTCGGGTCCGACCGGCGGGCCGTCAGGGCCTCATCCAGGGCATCCTCGGCCTGCTTCAACGTCGCCGGATCATAGTAACCCGCGTCGGCTTCCCGTGCCCTGGCGATCGCGTTTCGCGCCTTTTGAATCTCTTCATCCGTGATCGGAGCCACCGTTTCTTCGGGCTCCTCCGCCGGGGCCTCCACCACGGGTTTCTCCGGTTCCACCGGTTTCTCCTCCGGTTGTTCCTCTATCACGGCTTCTTCCGGTTCCTCTGGAGTCGTTTTGCAATTCACGAGAAAAACGACGATTCCGAGGATCATCAAAAAGACCAACACTTTTTTTGCCATTTTATCCCCCTAATGCGGAAGGCTGCTCGTTGCTACAAAGTAGTTTAGCACTCCCCCTCTGCGCCGTCAAGCTGACTATTCGAGGAACGACACAGGTGAACAAGACGTTCGTTCCTGCTATGATCGGGATATTCGTTTTTATTCTGATAGGAGATCGCGACATGAGATCCCGAGCCCCCAGTCTGCTGTTCGCAGACGAGTCGGGAAACATCCTCGATTTCTCCGACCTGGAGATGGCAGGCTCCAGCGCCGGGCGGCCGGTGCGGCTGCGGGCCGGGGACTGGATCCCTCTGCCGCCGGGCAGTGAGCTGTTTCAGCTGCCCGGACGGCTGCCCGTGGGCTACGATCCGGCTACGGCGAGCTTTCGGGTAATGGAGCGGGATCCCTACACCGGCAGCCCCCGCATCCGGGCGGTGGCCGCCTTCATAGCCCCGGCGCACACCCAGCTTTTCTCCACAGCGTACAAGAGCTCAAGCGGGGCTGCGGTTTTGCCCCTCTTTGCCTACACCGCGGTGGGCTGGCACGACGACGGATTCGTGGTCTCGGCCCTGCGGATCGACGAGGATCCCCGTCAGGACAGCGATCGCTTCGATCCGGCCGAGATCGAGCAAAACGCCCGCCGGATGATGAAAGAACACAGGAGCAACCGCCTCATCCGGCATCTGGGCAACTGCGCCCTGGGCTACGGCTGCCCGGCTGCCAAGAACTACTTCCTCCGGCGCTGGGAAGCCCCCCTGCCGACCTCCCCCGCCTGCAACGCCCGCTGCCTGGGCTGCATCAGCCTGCAGGAGGGCAGCCAGATCTGCGCGACCCAGGACAGGATCCGTTTTGTTCCCACTGCGGAGGAGATCGCCCAAGTAGCGATTCCGCATCTTCAATATGCTCCCCGGGCCGTTGTCAGTTTCGGCCAGGGATGCGAAGGAGAACCGCTGCTGCAGACCGACGCGATAGCCGAATCTATCCGCATGATGCGCCGGGCGACCGGCCGGGGAACCATCAATATGAACACCAATGCCAGCCTGCCCGATTCGGTGGGGCTGCTCCGTGAGTCCGGGCTGGACAGCATCCGGGTCAGCCTGAACTCCTGTCGACAGCCGTACTACCACGGCTACTACAAACCCAAGGGCTACAGCCTGGAAAGCGTCAAGACCTCGATCCGGGTCATGAAGAGCCTGGGCGGCTATGTCAGTCTGAACTATTTCGTGCTGCCGGGATTCACGGATGAGCGGGCTGAAATCGATGCTCTGAGCGAGCTTATCTCAGAAACGGGGATCGATCTCATCCAGATGCGCAATCTGAACATCGATCCCGAGTGGTATCTGGAGCGTATCGGCTTCGAACCGGAGGGGGAAACCGTCGGCATCCTGGGCTTGCTGCGGAACCTCCGGGACCGTTTCCCCGATCTACGCTTCGGCTACTTCAACCCCTGCCTGGACCCGGGGGCTTGAGAGGATTTTGCGTTCCGAAGGGATAACGAAGAACCCGACAGGCCAGCCGCCCCGGGGGGGGTGAGCCCGGGGATCAACGCGCTCCGGCCCGGATCAGGGTCTCGACGATTGAAAGGTAGTATGGCGAGGTTCCCTGCCGCATGGCGTAGTGAAGCGGGGTCTTGCCAAGCCCATTGCGGACATTGACCTCAGCCCCCGCAGCCAGCAGCGCCTCCACAGCCCGCCTGTCTGTCACGGCCAGATGGAGGGGGGTATTGCCCATAGCATTCTTGGCGTTTACGTCCGCGCCGCTTTCCAGAAGCAGTTCGATCAAATCGGGGTAGGCCAGGGCCAAATGAAGCGCCGTGTTTCCGAAATGATCCCTCTCATCCGCATCGGCACCCTGCTCGATCAACGCAGCCGCAATATCCAGCAGGCCGTTTTCTGCAGCCCAGTGCAGAGCAGGACGAACCGGAACAACCTCGGCGGGCAGCCGGGCGCCAGACAGCAGCAAGGCAACGGCCAGCAGCAGCGCATACCAAGAACGGTTCATCACTAACCATATCGGCAGATTCTCCCGCGCGATTCAGAACTGACTTGGATAATGCAACAGACTCTGCTACTCTGAATCCATGGCAGGTTTACAGACTATCCCCCCGGCTGAGATCGGCTCCCTGAACCCGGAGCTGGATATCTTCAGCGGCGGCCGGGCGCCTGCACCTGAGCTCATAGAGAAAACTCTGTACCCGCCGCTGCCGATCTGCTCGGATACGCTGATTTGGGGTTTCGAGATTCTTCGTTCGGCCAGGCGCCAGCGCCTCAGGCAGATGAATTGTCTGATCATTCCCTCTTGTCCCCGCTCCGAGATGCTCTCCCTGGCCCTGAAGCTGGAAAATCGGGCCGGGAGCTTCAGCTGGCCGGAAAAACAGAGGATGCTGGAGTTCCTCGGCACTTCAGAGGATTTGTCTGCCGGTCCTGCCTTGATCGAGCTTTTATCCGACCTGAGCCCGCTGATCGAGGCTCACCGGGACCCTCAACTGGCCGCCAAGATCGCCGAGTTTGCCGCGCTCCCGCAGGGTCTCAAAGCCCTGGTGGCGGAGGGACAGGTCGACTTGAAGAGCGCAGTCCGGGTCCGGAGCCTGCCGCAGGAGGTTTTTGCCGGACTGCAGGGCAGCACCCTCACCTTCAGCCAGCGCCGTCAATTCCTGAACGAACTGTTCGAGCTCAGCCGCAAGGGCAAACTTGGGCGAGGGGAAATCAGGGACGCGGCTTCTCAGGCTTTTCGGGATCGGCAGCCGATAGAAACGGTCCACCGGCTGCGCTTTCCCATCCTGACCGAACTGGAAAGCCGCTTTTCGGCCCTGGAAGAACATCTGCTCAAAGGCAGTGGAGTGCGGCTGAACCCGCCGCCTTACTTCGAGGGAGAAGCCTTTTCAGTGGAGTTCCAGTTCAACAATACAAAATCCTTCAAGCGCAAGCTCAATACGCTTCACTCTCTGCAAGGACACCTGGATGCCCTCTTCGAGCTACTACACTGAGCTGATCCACCGCGTCTACGTGGAACAGGGGGTGGTCGAATCTCCCTATCTGCACCGAGCCGTAGAGCAGCTGCCCGGGGTTCCGATCCATACCGTGCAGAGCAGAAAGCAGATACCTCACAAAGATCTGAATCGCCACACCCTGTTCGTGGGAGGGCCCCGCGGCAAAACCGTGACCCGCTGCCCCGGATCGAGGGGGCACATCTGCTGTAACTACATCACGGTGGATCTGTACCTGGGCTGTACGCTGGGCTGCGGGTACTGCATCATGGAGAGTTATCTGAACTTTTCGCCCCTGACCGTATATCTGGAGCCGGAAAAATCCGTCGCGCGCCTCCAGGAGCTGGCCCGGCAAAACAACGATATCACGATCCGAGCGGGGACCGGGGAGGTCGGTGATTCCCTGCTCCTCGATCCACTGTTCGGCCTCTCCGAAGTTTTCATCACCGGCCTGTCCTCGTTCGCGAACGTGTACTTCGAACTGAAAACTAAGACGCATTTCGTCGACCATCTCCTGAACGTCGAGCAGAAGGGAAATGCCGTTATCGGTTTTTCCGTGAACCCTCAAGCCTACATCGATGCTTACGAACCCAATGCGAGCAGTCTGAGCGAGCGCCTCGATGCCGCCGGTAAAGCCCTGGGGGCAGGCTACAAGCTGGCTTTCCACTTCGACCCGATCTTTTTCTCCGAGAACTGGGAGGAGGAGTATCTGAGCCTCGTGCAGGCTCTGAGCCCGTTGCCCTCCGAGCGGATCGCCTGGATCAGCCTGGGAACGATGCGCTACACCCCGGCGCTGAAGCAAAAGCTGGGAGAACAGGCTTTTCTCTACGAGGAGTTTGTCCCCTGCAGAGACGGCAAGTTCCGTTATCCTCAAAAGCTGCGCTTCCCCATCTACAGGACCCTGTACGATGCGTTGAACAGAGAACTATCCGCTCCGATCTACCTGTGCATGGAGAGTCCCGCGATCTGGCGCACGGTTTTTGGAGATGTTCCCGGTAAAATCGATGGATTACGTGCTATATTTACAAGAGCAAGAAGTGTGTAAGGAGGGGGGGGTGCGAACAATGAGCGCTTTCAAGATCGGCTGTTTCACGCTGGCCCTGACCCTGCTGACCGGGCTGCCCGCCGCAGCCCAGGCGGAGATAGGGTTAATCGCCTACATGGAAGAGGGAGTCGAGATCGACCGCAACCGTGAAACTATCCCCGCTTGGGACGTGTACATCGGCAAGGAGGTCGAGAACTACGACCTCCTGCGAACGGACCAGACCGGATACGCGGAGGTCGAGCTGGACGGCCCGCGAAGCACGCCGTCGATCGTCAGGATCTCTCCGAACACGAGCTTCTACTTCGAGATAAACAAGATCGGCCGGGATAACACCACCACGATCGGCTTGATAACCGGCAGCCTTTCGGTCAAGGTGGCCAAGCTTTCCGATCGGCAGAGCGTCGAGGTTGCCACCGAAAGCGCCCTGATGGGCGTGCGGGGCACGGATTTTAACGTCACCCTCAGTCCGGCAGGGGACATCCTGGTCAGCGCCGAAGATGGCCGTGTCTCCTGTATCGATGACAGCGGCCAGGAGCTGATTGCCGAACCGGGCACGGTTGTGGAGAAGCGCCCGGGGGAACTGTTCCGGGAGGTCCCCGTGGCCATTTCGGATCTGGAGACCTTCCGCAGCAGCTGGTACGCCGACCGTCTGGAGGTCTTCAAGGCCAACGCCCTCCGGGCCATCAAATTCTACGCCGGCCGCTATCTGCGGCTGAAGAGCCGCTTCGACGGCGCCTACGGCGATCTGCAGAGCAACACCCGCATCCTGCGCAAATGGTACGATGAAGAGCGGCGCGGACAGATCGGCGGCCAGATGGACAGCATGCGGGAGAAAAAGGAGCTGATCGGGGAGCTGCTGGAGCTGCGCAGGATCCTCTACATCTTCGAGCGGGTGTACTTCCGCTTGATCGAGCTCGAAGGGTACTACCGCGAAGGCTACGGCCGGGGGCAGATCGAGACGGGACTATCCTCCGCCGCCTTTTTCAACCGCTTCAACCGCGACAGAGAGGAGCTGGGGGAGAAGATGGCCGAGCTGCGCTACATCACCAAGCTCTACGCCAAGCGCAACAACGGGAACTTTCCGACGGACCTGTTCGAGCAGGGGGAGGAGGAGTTCTTCGGCGATGAGGACACGGAGCTGTCCTTCTAAATTGACGAATATATAGGGTAATCACTATATTGTTGGCATGACCCAAACAATGATCAAAAAGATCGACAGTGTTCTGGACCGGGTTGTCGAAAAGGAAAGCAACCTGCCTGTATCCCACCTCGGGCTGGTGGAGCGGGTGCGCTACAACGAGAAGCAGAACAAGCTCTACGTGTTCACCAGGGCGGTGCACGGCACCCACGGCTGCTGTACTCTCCTGGCCCTGGTTCAGCAGTCCGACACCCTGAAAAAGTTGGAAGAACAGTTCAAACAGGAGTTCCCCGAACACTGGATCCAGATTGTCAACGTCTAGTCTACGGCCAGATCACCTCCGGTTCAAAGCCCGGCGATATCCAACGGCAGCTCAACGGAATCGAGAGTCTCGATTCCGGTCAGCTCCTTTTCTGCCAGGGCGGGAAGGATCAGCGCCCGGCTGTCGGGGAAGTGCTTTTTGATATATTTCATAAAATCCCCTCCTGCTTTTGCCTTGTTGAGGATCAGGTAGGGAATCTCCATTCCCAGATTCGACAACTCTTTCCAGATCAGCTGTGATTCTGCAAGGGACAGCTCATCCGGATTGAGCACGAGAAGAGTCCGGGTGTTCGCGGGATTCTTCAGCAGCTCGGACAGGCCCCTGTATAGATCCACCAGATCGGCGATCTTTCCGAGTATCGGGTCCCGCTCCTTCATTTCCTGCTTCCGCCCCTGCTTGATGCGGGTAATGATCTGCTCTTTGTCGAGGACCAGCTGCCTGAACTGAGACAGTTCCTGCAGCCACAGCAGCGAAACATCGGGCAGCGCCAGAAACTTGAGCGTCAGAGCCGTCGGCGGGGTATCGAAAACGATATAGTCTCTGTCTGCAAAGCGGCGCAGGGTATCCAGCATGGCGAGCAGGACCGCGTACTCCTCCAGACCGGGGGAGTATTTGAGCGTCTTGAAGTAGCGGTGCAGGTTGAACGCTTCCTGATACTTGTACACGGCACGGAATGCCCGCTCCGTATCCTTGAGGTACTTCTTTACCCATTGATCGAGATCGGTTTCCATCACTTCCAGGCCCGCAACGATCTGTTTGGGCTTCGAACCCAGAGGAACCTGGAAGATGTCATGGAGGTTGTGGGCCGGATCGATGGAGTTCAGCAGCACCCGCTTGCCGATCCGGGCCAGCTTGAGGGCGAAGAGGGAAGAGTTGGTGGACTTGCCCACACCTCCCTTCCCCACGAAAAACAGTACTCGCGCGTTCATGGTTCGCCTCGACATCCCCCCGGTTCAGGGCTCGCCCAGGGTAGAAACCACTTCGGCCAGAGCATCGTGGGCGACGTTGATGCGTCGCAGCATGAGCTGGATGTCCCGCTCCATGAGGGGAAGCAGCTGCAGGGTGATGTGTACAGGCGGAGCGGGCATTCCGACGAAGGAACCGAAGAGCAGGAGGGCGAAGATGTTGCGAAGCTCGATAAGCTCGAACTCCAGCATTTCCGTGGCTTTATTCCGGTTTACGGTCTGCAGGTCACTGAAGAACAGGCGGGCCTGCTCCAGAAATCGGGGTCTTTTCATTTCTTCATCAATCCGTAGTAGCGCATCTCGCCCTTCAGCTTCCGTTCCTGGGGGATGGCGCTATAGATCCCGTACAGCCCGCACAACACCGAACCGTATAGATACAGGCCGGGGACTGCCAGCATATAGGCGACACCGGCCACGTAGGCGGCGCAGATGGGGATCACAACCAGCTTCTTCTGGTGAGCCACGAAATCCGCCATGACCACCTGCTTCGCAGTAACAGCCTGTTTGTTGAACATCGTGCGCACCAGGATCGGCAGGGCTATCCCCAGGATCGCCGAAAGGGTCAGCAGGAAGATACCCCAGATCCGCAGGCTGCCCAAAGAGGAGGAGATCGTGATCTCCGTACGGTACAGCAGGTAGCCCAATCCCAGGAAAGCCACGGCCGCGACGGTCAGGGTCCAGAACAGGCGGTTGAGGCTTCGCACCAGCTCGCTTAGTTCATCATTCATGACAGCATTCTATCCGGATGTATGCTAAAAAGCAAAGAGGAGACCAGTGTTGGTCTCCTCTTTGCTTTCTCGTGAAACCGTAATACCCTAAGCTTGTGCTTTTGCCTCCACTGTTTTCGAAACGAAGAAGGCAGTGAGACCTTCGACTATGATCCACAGGGCGATCAGGAGAACGGCGGCGTTCACGATGGTGAGCAGGATATTGCCCGTTTTGATGAAACCGATCTGGTTGTAGATCAGGCCCCAGGTTGTCATGACGATCATGAAGGCCGCGGGCAGACCGCTTACCAGATAGCGAAGTCCGCCCCTCTGCTTGAGGTACAAGGTGATGGCCAGCAGCGCCAGGGCTGCCAGACACTGGTTGGTGGCGCCGAACACGGGCCAGAGTTTCATGGCCCCGGCTCCCGATGCTCCGGTGGCGAAGGCCAGTACCGCGGCGGTGATCACGGCGAAGGCCGTGGCGGCGTAGCGGTTCTGCATGAAGCCGAGCCTGATGTCCCCGGCCAGCTCCTGAACCACGTAGCGCTGAATGCGGGTTGCGGTGTCCAGGGTGGTGCCGGCGAAGGAGGCCACGAACACACCCATGATGATGATGGCGATGGCCTTGGGGATGCCGAAGGTGGCTACCATGTTGGCGCCCCCGACCACGAAGGCGGCGACCTTGGATCCCAGCCCGGCCGCTCCGGCCCAGGAAGCGTAGTGATGGGTCCAGGCAGCCACGCCGGTCAGTACGGCACCGTCCGCCGTGGTGTAGGCGATTCCGATACCGGCCGTTACGGCGATGATCACGATGGTGGCCAGCGCACCCTCAAACACCATGGAGCCGTAGCCCACGAACAGGGCGTCCTCCTCCGCCTTGACCTGCTTGGCCGATGTTCCGGAGGAGACCAGGGAGTGAAATCCCGAGATGGCGCCGCAGGCGATGGTGATGAACAGCATCGGCCACAGAGGGGGAGCGCCTTCCGGAACGGCCCGCACCGCCGGGGCTACGACCTGCAGCTTGCCCCCGATCCCGGAGACGACCACGCCGACAATCAGCAGGCCCATGGCGATGAACAGCTGCCAGGCGTTGATGTAGTCCCGCGGCTGCAGCAGGGTCGTTACCGGCAGGGTCGAGGCGATGAAGGCGTATATGAACAGGAGGATGCTCCAGACACCGGTGGCCGGAATTCCTGCAATAGTCGGCATGGCCAGGGGGATGAAGTGGCCAAGCACCACGGTGACGTACATCAGGAACACCGCGAAGAAGGTGAACAGGCCCACGTTGCCGCCCCTCTTGTAGATGATCCAGCCCAGGAGGATGGCGATGGGGATCTCCATCCAGACGGGGAAGACCGACTGCGGGTACATGGCGAAGATGATGGCGATGATCAGGCCGAAAATGGCGATCACGATCCACAGCTCCAGCAGGACGATCAGGAAGAAAATCGTCCGCGTGCGGTTGTTCACGTACTTCGACGTGATCTCCGAGATCGACTTTCCCTGGTTGCGCAGGGACATCACCAGTGCGCCGAAGTCGTGCACCGCACCCATGACGATGGTACCGACAAAAACCCAGATCAGAGCAGGCACCCAGCCCCAGATTACACCGATGGCCGGCCCGACGATCGGCCCGGTCCCGGCGATCGAGGTGAAGTGGTGCCCGAAGATGATCCCCTTTCGGGTGGGCACGTAATCCTGCCCGTCCTCCATGGTCACCGAGGGCGTCTTGTTTGCATTGCTCAGGGCGAATATCTTCTTGCCCACAAACCGTCCGTACAGCCTGTAGGCAAGGAGATAGCCGACAAAAGCAACGACCATGATGAGTATAGCTTCCATAGGACCTCCTCGAAATATAGATGTGTTTTATCCCCGATTTTTCACCTTGGCAGGTGATGCAGGGATGTGCCATGGTAAACCCAAAGCATTGGGGACGCAAGTTCTTTTTTTTTATTTATTGAACCGGGCTTCGGTTACGAGCTGGTGCCCGGATTCGCGCCGGAGTTACCTTTACGTAAGCGAACCAGCCACTTCGCGGGGACGTCGGGAGATTTCTATCACCTAACTCCCCGCATAACAGAGAATTAAATACTTTCGGGGATGCCGGCCCTGCTGGCACGGAACTTGCTTTCCTGCTCCACGAGTTCAACAACAAAGTTTCCAAGGAGGAAAAAGTGGAAAAGATAGATGTGCTGGTCAAGGGTGTGCCGGTCCCGATCCACAACATGTTCAAGGGATTCTGTTCGCTCCGCGGCATCAGCGTGAGCGCGGGGATCATCGACTCGATGATCTCCGTTATAGAAAAGTCGAGCGGCGGGGATAACGAAAACCTGCGGGTGATCCTGAGCGAGTACCAGACTTCCGCCGGGCAGAGGTAGTTCAGCCAACCGGCCTACCCGAGTTTCCTGACAAAGCTGCTCAGCTCGCCATATCCACGGGAGATAAAGTCCGTCGCACAGCCGGACCAAATGATATTCATTCCCCTCTCGTGCCAGAAGGATATCGACTGTTCTGTGGCACAGTAGATGCCGCAGGAAAGCTCCCGGGCGCGGCAGCCGTCCAGCACCCTGTCTACGGCTTCGACGAGGCGGGGATGATCGTAGCGCAGCGGCACCCCGAGATCGATGGAGAGATCGGAAGGTCCGACGATAATTCCCGAGATCCCCTCCACGGTCAGGATCTCCTCCAAATTGTCGATCCCCCGCCGGGATTCGATCTGCAGCAGCACGACGAGGCGGGAGTTGAACCGCTCTATTCCCGGCCACTGCCGGACCAGGGAAAAACCGCCGAATCCTTTGCGCCCCTGCGGCGGAAAGCGAGCGCTGTCGACGGCCGCCCGAGCCTGTTCCGGGCTTTCCACACGGGGCACGAGCACCCCCCTCGCCCCGGCGTCGAGGCATGGGGAGATCAGATGATACAGCGTGTCGGCGACCCTGACGATCATCGGCAACCTGTACGCCCGGGCCGTGCGGATCAGATTCTCCACGACCTCGATGGAAAAGGTCCCGTGTTCCAGGTCGAGGATGAGAATATCCAGAACGTCATTCCTTAAGATCTCGATGACACCGCTCCACTGAATCGAAACCAGGGTGGTGGCGAAGATCTTCTCCCGGTTTTGAAGTTTCTCGATCAAGTCAGCCATGGGTTTTGGTAACTCTCCCTGCTCATCTCTAAGATATCAAATATGCAGCAAAAAAGGCTGTCCCGGATCATAATTCCGGGACAGCCTCAATTTTCCTCTACAATCCGAGATTGGCTATACGACCGTCTTTTCGGTTTCGCTGTCGAAGAAGTGAATCTTGTCCATGGCCGGCTTCAGCGTAACGGAGTCACCGACATGGAACTCGTAATGCGGCGGCGTGCGAACGATGATGCTGGGGTTCTGGGGGGTGCCCACGTAGAGCAGGATTTCCGCTCCCAGCGGCTCGACGACTTCCACCTTGGCATTGAAGGTTTCTCCCTCCACGTGCTTTTCGACAACCACCAGGTCTTCCGGACGAATGCCGAACAACGTCCCCTTGCCGGCGTAGGAGCGCATCCCATCGGCCAGCTGCTGCGAAAGGACGATCTGGAAGTCCCCCTCGTCGGCTATGATCTTGCCCTTTTCTTCTTTGATCGCCGCTTCGAGAACATTCATCGGGGGCGAACCGATGAATCCGGCCACGAAGCGGTTCACCGGGCGGTTGTACAGCTCCAGGGGAGACCCGATCTGCTGGATGTATCCGTCCTTCAGCACCACGATCCGGTCCCCCATGGTCATTGCTTCCACCTGGTCGTGGGTTACGTAGACCATCGTCGCCTGCAGCCGAGTGTGCAGTGAGGACAGCTCCGCCCTCATCTGAACCCGCAGCTTGGCATCCAGGTTGGACAGGGGTTCGTCAAAGAGGAACACCTTGGGCTTGCGCACGATGGCCCGTCCAACGGCCACGCGCTGCCTCTGTCCGCCGGACAGAGCCTTGGGCTTGCGGTCCAGCAGCTCCTCTATGTCGAGGATCCTGGCCGCTTCCCGCACCCGGTCGCTGATCTCCTTCTTCGGGAACTTGCGGATTTTCAGACCGAAAGCCATGTTCTCATAGACGGTCATGTGCGGATACAGGGCGTAGTTCTGGAACACCATGGCGATGTCCCGATCCTTGGGAGCCACATCGTTCATCAACTTGCCGTCGATGTACAGCTCCCCGGCGGTGATTTCCTCCAGCCCGGCGATCATCCGCAGCGTGGTGGATTTGCCGCATCCTGAGGGGCCGACCAGAACGACAAACTCTTTGTCGTTGACGACGATGTTGGCGTTGTCCACCGCCAACACGCCCCCTTCATAGATCTTCTTGACGTTCTTCAGCTCGACAGTTGCCATAAAGGCACCTCCATAAAAAGGTTTATTTTATCGGGATAAAGGTTAGCGCAACACCGGGGCGGCTGTCAAGGCCGCGCATGGCCTCACCATCATCGAGAGGGGAAAAAAAGAGCGGATTCGCCTAGGGCGAGCGGAACTCCATAAGGCGCTGGGACAACAGTTCTTCATCGGCTCTCCCCGTTATATAGCTGACCAGCCAGGGAATGACGATCCGCTGTTTTTGTTCGCCCCAGTTTACCGGAAGAGCCTTGGAGAAAACGAGCATCTGCTCCGGGGGAATCCGACCCAACAGCGGTTTGTACACACCAGGGAACTCTCTTTCATTCACAATTCGCAGGGAAGAGAAACCACCGGCGATGCCGAAGGTATCGAGGCGTTTCACCTGGTTGATTTCCAGCAGCCTCGCTTGGGTTTCCGGTTGAAACACCCAGGCAAGGAACAGACGTGCACCTCTGCGGTTTCTCGATCCCTTGGGGATCCCGAAGTACAGCACCTCGTCCCCCGCGGGGATGCGGTTTTCAGCCCCCAGCCAGCGAAAATCCACCTCCTCCACCTGATCCTCCAGGGTTCGAAACAGAGTAGAGGAATCGGTGAGGTAGAAGAGTATCCGCCCGGAATCGAGGAGTTTCGGCATCGGCTCGTAAAGATAGGTACGTTGAAATTGGCTGTCCTGTTCGTATCCCAGATTGGTCTCGGTAATCCAGGCTGCACAGAACTCCTTCATATCTTGAAGGCGCGCCGAGTTCCAGTGAACGCTGCCTTCGGGGGTTTCACGGAATTGCGCCCCGAATATCTCCGCTGCGCTGTAGAGAAACTCCGGCTGCCAAAGGGGGGAGAAACCCATGCGCACGAGCCGCTCCCGCACACTCTGATTGAAGGCAGCGCCCTTGTCCCTGATGTACTCCAAAGGGGCGATCAAGGTCGGGACATCCGCAGCCAGTGCATCGGTCGGGAATACGACAGCCGGCAGGTTGAACGAAAAGGGCAGCAGCTCCTGTTTGCCCTCCCACATCCCCGCGTTCAGCAACCCCGAGTAAAAATCATCCCGCTTCAGGTACTCTCTCTTGAACAAGCTGTCCAGGGATTCGAAGTTGCGGTGCGCGGCGCTGCCGCTGAGCCACGGGCCCAGGATCAGGTCGGCATCCCTGCTCCTGCCCATGACGCTTTCGGCGGGATTAGACTTGTAGCAGAGAATCACCCGGTACTCGGCGCTCAGTGTATTGAAGTGCTCCACATAAGCGGCCATCTCCGGTCTATTCGTGCAGAGGGTTATGACCCGAGGCTGAAACAGGCTGCAGCCGCAGAGCAGCAGGAGGAGAGTCAGTCCCAATAACAGTCGCAACGCCTTTTGTAGCTTTTTCACCGATGCCACATTAGGGCAGTGCCACCCCCTTGTCAATCCCGGCGACCCTGCTAAATAATTGAAACCATGCCAGAGTCCGGCCGAACATTCCTCAGCTACGCCGCCTATCTGAAACACAAGTACGGCCGGGCCGTGTACCGGGTGTCAGTGGACGCGGGCTTTTCCTGTCCCAATCGCGGCCCGCAGCGAAGCGCGCCGGGCTGCCTGTACTGTGATGAACGGGGTTCACGGGCCCCCTACCTGGACTCTGCCGATTCAACCCAAGGGCAGCGCGAGGCGGGAGGCAGAAGAGACTGGCGGCAGGATCTGCGCAGCCAGATCGATACCGGGCGGCGATTTCTCCGCAGCCGCTACGGAGCCGACCTCTACATCCTCTACTTCCAGGCCTTCTCCGGCACCTACGCCCCTGTCGGCAAACTTCGCAGGATCTACGACTTTGCCCTGGGGTGTGCTCACTTCCAGGAACTTGCCGTTTCCACCCGCCCGGATTGTATCGATGCGGCCAGGGCCGAGCTGTTGGCCTCCTACCGGAAGAATGATTTCGATGTCTGGGTGGAACTGGGACTCCAGTCGGCAAATGAGACGAGCCTGCGCCGGGTCAACCGGGGCCACACGGTCGAAGATTTCGACAGGGCTTTCAGATTATGCAGGAGCGCGGGCTTAAAGGTAGCCGTCCACCTGATATTCGGGCTTCCCGGTGAGGGGATCGCTGAAATCCGCCGAACGATCGACTACCTAGCCGGTCTCAGGCCCGAAGGTGTGAAAATACACAATCTCCACATCCCCACAGGCTGCCCCCTGTACTGCGAGTATCTCAGCGGGGAGCTGAGCGTTCCCTGCGCCGCCCGTCATCTGGAATACACGATTCATGCCCTGGAACGGCTGCCTCGGGATACTGTAATCATGCGGCTGACCTGCGACACCCCCGAAGCGCTGCTGGCCGCACCCCGGCCTTTCCCGGCCAAGGCCCGTTTTCTCTCCCGGTTGCGGGAGCAGATGGACAGCCGTGGCACCTGGCAGGGCCGACTGAACGCCGACTTCCGCTGTGAATGAGGTCAGGACAAGTCGGAAGCGGCTCTCATGATCGTCGTGTACAGTTCTTCGAGCCTCTCCAGGTCTACGCTGGAATAAGCCACCCGCAGGTAACGATCCTGGATCGAGATTGTCCCGATGCCCTCCTCCTTCAACAGTTTCTGCCGCAGCCGTTCCGCGCCCAGCTCTGCGGTGTCAAAACAGAGAAAATAGCCCGAGTTGAAGGGAAGTACCCGCAGAGGACCGTTCAAGGATTCCAGGATCTCCCGAGAGCGCTGATACCGCTTCTGGAGTATAGCGAACACCCGCCGTTTCTCCTGGCTGTAGATCGGGCTGCGCATCGCCCCCAGCAGCAGGCTCTGACCTAACGTGCTTGAATTGGAAACCGAGCCACGCACCGCACCCATCACCTTCTGAGTCAATGCCTGATAGACTCGATCCTCCCGCCCCAGACCCGGGGAAGCAAATGTCAGAAACCCGACACGAAAACCCCAAACCAGGTTTTCCTTGGTAGCTCCGTCCACCTTCACCGCCAGGATATTCTCGTGAAGATCCGAGGCCTCGGCAAAGATCGACTGGGGATAGATCTCCGGTTCGTAGAACAGGCCGAAGTAAGCGTCGTCACAGATCAGCAGCAGCCGTGCTCCCGAGCTGGCGGTTTCCCCGAGCAGCGCGAGCAGCCTGGCCGCTTCCTCCGTATTCGGAGAATATCCTGTCGGATTGTTGGGGAAATTCAACAGAAGGATAACCTTTCGGTCCCGCTGCCCGCCGGAGCGAATCAGAGAGCCGAGCAGCTCGGCCAGAGCGTCCAGATTGAGGGTTCCCGACGCGCTGAAGAAGGGAAAGGTCCGAATCTGAGCCTCCATCCTGTCCGCGAAGATCAGCCGGTAGTTGCCCCAGAACAGGTCGGGAAGGATCAGCGTGTCGCCGGGCTCTACGAACAGATCCGCCAGCACGGTCAGCCCGTGGGTCAGCCCGCTGACCACCGCCGGGAGGGTGGTTTTCCTGCCCCGCATAGAGGGATTCTTCTCCACCATCTCCCGCAGCCACATCTCCCTCAGCTCGGGGATTCCGGCGGTGGGGGCGTAGGAGAAGATCTCCGCGGGCTCGAGTTGCGGGATATGGTCTTTTATGGGCGTGAGGAACAGCGGCTGCCCGCCCTGGGTGGCGATTCCCGCCGTGGCATTGAGCCTGTGGGCATCCTTCTTGGCTTCCGCGGACTGGGCCACGATGCCGCGGGGGAAGTACATGCGTCTACCCCTCGCCGAGAGCAGCGCGCCGGCAACCGTGTCCTCCAGGTCGGCATTCAACTGCCGGGCAATCTCATTCATGCTCCAGATAGTACGGTCCCGCACTTGCCCCTGTCAATGCCCAGAGGCACGGATCGGAAGGCCAAAGTGCAAAGATCTACGCGCCAAAGAAGTGCCGATAGGTTGCCTCCACCCGCTCCATACAGGCTGACACCCTATCCAGGAACTGCGGTGTTCCGGCCTGGGCTCCGAGCATCCTTCTGGCCAGGGCTTGAAGCTCCTGATCGTTCCTCGGCAGGGTGTGGGTCTGTCTGTCCTCGAAGATCTGCAGGTAGTGCTCTATCCTGCGTAGAAACAGATAATCCCGGCGCAAAGTTTCGGCCTGCAGCACTGTCAGGATTCCCAGCTCCCCGAGGGCTGAAAGCGCCGTCAGGGTATTGCCGCTCAGCAGTTTTTCCCCCTCCGAGGCATGGATGAGTTGCAGTCCCTGCACCAGGAACTCCACGTCCCGGATACCCCCGCCGCTGAGTTTTATATTGCGTCCCGTTGCGATGCCGTGATTCAGCCTGTCCCGGCTCGTCTTTCGCATCTTCTCCAGGGAGGCGGCAATCTCCGCGGGGCAGCAGCTTTGTTGGAAGAAGGCTCTGCATTCGCGGAGGAAGGCCTCCCCTACCCGCCGGTTCCCGGCCACCGGCCGAGCCTTGAGCAGAGCCTGGAGCTCCCAGACAGCCGCCTGTTGGCGATAGTAGTGGATGAGCCTGGGCACGGAGCTCACCAGCTCTCCGGAGCGGCCGAAGGGTCTGAGGCGCAGATCGACCCTGTAGGCGGCACCCTCTGCGGTGTGCGCCGACAGATCCCCGCGCAGATTCTCCATGACCCGTTTGAAAAGATCCTCCCTGAGTTCATCCAGAGCTTTGCCGCTGATCGCCAGCAGATCGATGTCGGAACTGTAGTTCAGCTCCCCCCCTCCGAGCTTTCCGAAGGCGAGCAGACAGAACGCGTCCCCCTGCCCCTCTGCCCCCAGCATCTCCCACAGTCTTTGCAGCTCGACCTCCAGCAGCGCCTCCGCCAGGTTGGACAGCTCCTCCATGACTTGCTCTATTGGAACATCCAGGCAGATATCCCGGATGCCGATGCGGAGGATCTCCCGCCTCTTGAACCTGCGCAGCTGATCGCGCCACCCTTCGGTGCAAGCCGTCACCCGGGACAGGGGCTTGAACACCGCCTCGACCTGGTCGCGCCGACGGATCGCGTGCAGATGATCGGGCATGGTCGCCCACTCGAAAAAATCAGGGTCCCGGATCAACGAATCAGAGAGGTACTGACTGCCGGCAAAGATCCGCAGCAGTATATCCAGGCGCTTCGGTTGGGACAGGAGCAGCCGGAAGTGTTCCTCAGGGTCCTCCAGCGCTCCCAGGAATCGTTCCCAGTTATTCAACGCCATGTCCGGGTCCGGCTGGTTCCGCAGGAAATCCGTGGCCAGAACGGCCAGCCGGGCGAAAGTGGCCGGAGAGCTCCCGGCGGAGGCCAGGCTGCGGAGATTCACCAAGGCCCGTTCCGGATTTTCGAAACCCGAACGAAGAGCAATCGCCCTGGCTTCCTCCCGGGACAGAGCGTCGGAAAGAATCAGGTCGGCTACATTTCCGACCCCCGGCACCGGAAGTATCTCCCTGCCGAAATGTTCCTCCACGAAGGCCCTGACAAAGGCGGTGTGGGTATCGAAATCCAAACGCAGACGCTGAACCGGGGTCAATTCCTCATCCGCGGCATATCCCATCCGCCGCGCCAGATGCAGATACTCGTCGGAACGCGTTTCCGGAAGAAAGAGATCCAAGGCCGAACCGCGCAGCATGCGCAGGCTGTTGATCAGCCTTCTGAGGAACTCATACGCTTCGACGAGTCTGGAGGTCTGCTCCCAGGCCAACAATCCCGCAATCTGCAGATGCTCCAGAGCCTCCCGGATAAAGGGTGTGCGCAGCTGCGCCCTGTCCGCTCCTGAAGCTACCTGCAGCAGCATGACCGCATATTCCAGGTCCAGGAGTGCGCCGGGGCTCAATTTCGCGTTCAACTCTCCCCGCCGGGTCCGATCGTCCATCTGGCGACGGCGGGCGCGGCGCAGTGCCTTGAGGTCCAGGGGCTGGCCCGTGTACAGCATCTCATCCCGCAGCCTTTCCACCTGCTTGCCCAGGTCACGGTCGCCCCCGATCGCCCGCAGACGCACCAGGGCCAACCGCTCCAGCGGGTGAGCCTCGCCGCCGGGCCCGTAGTAGCGGCAGAAGCTCTCCAGGCTGCAGGCCATCGGTCCCGAGGCCCCGTAAGGGCGCAGCCGGAGATCGACCTCGAAGATACCCTGCTTCTTGGCGCGGATCGCCGTGCTGGTCTCCCTCACCAGGCGGTCGAAAAACTCGGCGTTCGGGATGCCCTCAGGTCCCTCTGTGGTTCCGCTGTCGCTGTACACAAACAGCAGCTCGATATCGGAGGCGTAACCCAGATCCCCTCCACCCAGCTTCCCCAGCCCCAAGAGGCAGAATCGCGCCGGCAGCCGGCCCACGGTCAGCGGCCGGCCGTAGCGGCTCACCAGTCCCTCAAAGGTGAACTGCACGGCCCTGTTCAATACGACTTCCGCCAGCTGTGTCAATCCCTCGCTCAGGGTTCGAAAGCTCGCCTCCGGAGCCACGATGTGGTCCAGCTCCAGCAGGAAGATCTCGCGGTCTTTGAACTCGTTGAGGATCTGCAGGCGTTTCTTGACGGATCTGCCCGTGCCCAACGCCTCATCCAATCGATCGGTGAGTTCACCGGCAGGAGTGGAGAAACTCTGCCCCTGGAGATGGGGCTCCAGCATCGGCAGCAGGGTTTCGTACTGCAGGCGGATGAAATCCTCCCACAGGTAGTCACTGGCGCCCAGCAAACGGGCCAGGTCCCGCAGAATCAGGGGATTGGACAGGAGCTCGGCCCAGCGGCCCTGCTCGGGAAGCTCGAACACCCTCTCCACGAGCTGCTCGAAACGGCACAGGGCCGCGTAGGGATCAGGCGCACTGGAGAGGAAGTAGGTGAACTGTTTGGTCAGCAGCACGGAGAATTTGACCTGGTCCAGTCGGTCGGCATCGGTAATCCTGTTGCCCTGGGCGTCTAGAAAGGAGAACTCGTCTTCGATCTTGTTTTCTACGGTGCGGATGTGAATGGACTCGATGTAGATCGAGCGCAGAGCCAGGGCCGTGCTCAGCGCGTAGAGAAAAAACGGGGTATCCTGGGCAACCACCGTAACGCTGGAGGAATCCCGAATCCCTGAACCGACCTCTATCCGGACGGGATACAAAACCGCCTCGGCGGGCAGCTGCACCGAAGCCAGATACTGCGCCACCTGCTCGTTCACCCGCTGCCGGGCCAGCTGAAGGGATTCCTCATCCCCCTGTTCCAGCAGGGCGGCGGTCTCTGTCAGATGGTTCTGCAGCTGGATCTCCCACATCTCGGGGGCCAGGCGGCTTGCCACCGTGCCGAAGAAGTGATCGATGATCCTCCGTCTGTGCAGAGGATCGGTCCTGATAGATCTGCTCTTTCTTAAGCGGGAGGCGAAGGTGCCGTGCCTTGTGCCGCCGGCTGCCTCGCCCGCTGAGGCCGGCTGATATTGATTATAGGTGTACACCTCGCCGGAGAGGATATTGAATCCCGAAGCGGCCAGGACACCGGTGATCAGGGAAAATTCGCCCGGATAGTCGAAGGCCAGGACCGTGATTTCCAGATGGTCCTTCTCCCGGGGCCGCACCAGAGTCCGTATGGGCACCTCGGTGGACAGGCCTCCGAGCACCCGCAGATGTTCGGCGATCCTTTCTTCGGAGAAGTACTGGAAGTAGCGATCCTCGAGCCGGGCAAGATGCTCGCGGATGAGCTCCTGTCCTGTTTCCGGACAAAGAGAACGGAACCTGGCCAGAGATGGTTTCATCGACAGGTAAAAAATAAACCTATCGGGTGGTCCCGATAGGTTTGTTTTCCCTATAAGCGGGAAAGTTGATTTTCATCAATCCTGAGGTTCAAAATCCTCCTTGCCCGCGCCGCAAACCGGACAGACCCAATCGTCCGGAAGTGCTTCGAAAGAGGTCCCGACGGCGATCCCGCCGTCCGGATCTCCCTCTGCAGGATCGTAGACATAGCCACAGACAGTACAAACGTATTTCTTCATCTTCCCGCCCTCTTTTATAAGAAGTGTGGAACCGGCCTCATAATAACATAAATTTCTTTTTTTTCAATAGCCCCGGCTTGGTAAGAAAAAAGGCTGTTCCCGGAACAGTACCGGGAACAGCCCTAGTTATTACGGTTATCTCCGCCGGGGGGTTCGGCTAGTCTTCTCGTTTGCCCAGCGCGTTGTCGACCATGAACAGCCCGTTGGCCGATTCTTTGATCATTTTCAATCTGTCTGCTATCTCGCCGGTCTGGGCTTCCTCCTCGACCTGCTCGCTCACGAACCAGTCCAGCATCACCTCGGCGGCCTTGTCCTTCTCACTGCGGGCGATGTCCACCAGGTTGTGGATCATGGAAGTAACTTTTTGCTCGTGCTCGTAGGCGGCCTGAAAGGCAGCCGCGGGGCTTTTCCACTCCGCCGGCGGGGCATCGATCGCCTTGAGGATCACCCGGCCACCCCGGTCATTCACGAAATCGTACAACTTCTTGGCGTGCTCCGTTTCCTCTTTAGCCTGGACCTCCATCCAGCCTGCCATGCCTTTGAAATTCTGAGACTCGAACTCCGCGGCCATGGCAAGGTACAGATAGGCGGAGTACAGCTCGGCGTTGATCTGCTCGATCAGAGCATCCTGCATCTTTTTACTGATCATGTTTCTTCCTTTCCTTTTTTACTCACGGGTCGGCGGGCATTCCGCCGTCCCCGCACCCGACCGAGCATTCAGCCTACTCGACAGAACCGGTCAGGTTTTTCTATAAAATAGTAACGGAGAAACCGACAGTCAATCCTTTTTATACATCCGCCTTGGGTAGCCTGCCCTGGGACTGGCGCAGCATGAAGGCCTGCTGGACGATGCTGATCAATTGCACCGCAGCCTGAAAAACCTTTTTGAGAGACTCGTTTATCCGCTGTTCTTCGGTTTCGTCGATCAGATCGTCCTCCAGGAGGGAGTCGGTGATCGCGATGTTGAGCTTGGCCACTTCATCGACCAGGATCGACATCTGCCGGGACAGGGCTTTGTAGGAGTAGCTGATCTTGGCTTCGCTCAGCTCGGTCAGGGTTTCGATCTGGGCGATGATGTTTTTGAGCACGTGCACCATCCGGGGGTTGGGATTGCTCTCCACCTCCACCTTCCAGTTTTCCAGTCGGGTTACCGTCATCTCCACCAGGCGCTTGAGCTCCGCGTTGGTGGGAAGCTCCTGGGGTGCCAATTCGGCGGTCTTGTTTTTCTTCTGTTTTGCCATATCCTCTACCTGCCCTTTGTCCCCCGCCCTCTATGTATACATCGCCAGCAGCTGCTCCACGATTTCCGGTATCTGTTCACGGGGGGGCTTTTGCGTGCGCCACACGGCGCAGATTCCGAACACCGCACCTCGCAAGGTCTGGAGGATCATATCAGGGGAGAAGCGGATCGTGAACTCCCCCTTGGACAGACCGAGTTTGATCTCCTCCAGCATCAGCACGTTGGCTTCCCGGTAGCTGTCCATATAACTGTTGATAGCCGTAGATTCTTCTCTTGTATCGGGATCGATAAACAGGGGGAAAATCCTGGTCAGGATAATCAGCAGGATCTCCAGGTTGTCGTGATAGAACTCCATGATCACGCGAATCATCTCCCTCAGCACATCGATATGGGACTTGTTATCCTTGCGTATCTCGTTGATGTGCACCGAGAAGTCGTAGTACTCCTGATCGAGAATGGCATTGAGGATTTCCGGAATACCCTTGTAGTAGTAGTACAGAGAGCTCTTGTCCATATCCAAGGCCTTGGCAATGTCTCCCATAGTGGCGTTCTTTCCGTGCTTAATTAGCACGCTCTCCGCCATTGCCAGGATTGTGGCCCTCTTCTGCTCCAGACGTTTCTGCTTCGATTGGGACATCTTGTTCTCCGCTTTCTATTGGTATTTCAATTCTAATTTCAATTTCCAGTTTAATCTATAGGGTTTGCAATTGTCATCCACCCTGAGATATTTGAGGTTCTTTCCCCCGGAGATGCGGCGGTTGGAGCTTGTCAGAAAACCTGGCATTCGCCTATAGTGGAGCTATGGTAAGACACGAATCGGAAAAGAAACCCTACCCCGTTTATGGCGAGGGAGACAAGCAAGTGCTCAAACAGATCCTGGTAGGACCGAAGGACGGCTTCGAAGGGTTCCTCCGGGAGTTCACCGTGCAGCCCGGGGCCAACACTCCGTACCATCAGCACGACTGGTACCACGTCGTGTACATTCTGGAAGGCAGCGGGTTCGTAAAAATCGACGGGACCGAGCATCCGATCCTGGCAGGATCCGCCGTGCATGCCCCGGCAGGGGTGACCCACGGATTCTTCAATACCGGGGAAGGACAGCTGCGCTTCCTCTGCCTGGTCCCGAAGAAGGGCGATGCCTACGGAGAGGCAGACGGGTGAAGCGCACAGACTCGTTCCTATAGAATCAGACGGCCGAGCGCTCCCGCGGGTTGCGGCTCAAGGACTTCAAACGGTCCAGATCTTCCAATGTGAATCCCCTCCAGCGCATCGGCAGGACGCTGTTGTTGTGGGTCAGAGGTTCGGCCTCGAGGTCATAGGAAGAAGCATGCACGGCCTGTGGCCAAAGGGGACTGCCGGGGGTCGGTGAGTATTCGGAAAGCTGAACCCGGATCCCGAATCGGGCGGCATGACGGAGCGACATCTCCACCTCCTGCGCTTCCTGGCCCGGCATCCCCGCCAGAACATAGGCAGTGATATCCTGAGGCGCAAATCCCGCCTGCAGCAGATGCTCCAATCCTACGGCCAGCATCGAGGGGGCCAGCTTACGATCCAGAGTCTCATGAAACTCCGAGCGGGCGCTCTCAAAACCGATGCGGACCTCGGCGAACCCCGCGCGCTTCATCAGGTTCGCACAGGCACGGTCCAGGTGGCGCAGGTGCACGGCGTTGGGAAGGTAGAACCTCAAAGCGAGATCGGAGCGGCAGATCTGTTCGAGAAAGGGCAGAAACCCGCGCTCCTTGTTGCACAGCAGAGCGTCGTCGTAGAAGGCGAACGAACCGGTTCCATAGCGCCTGTGCGCCTCCTGCACGGTCTGAAACAGCAGATCCGGGTTCCCGGGGTGGAATCGGGGCTCGATCACCTTGGAGGCGCAGTAAGCGCAGGCCATCGGACAGCCGCGGTTCAACCGCAGAACACCGGCCTGCCAGTTGCCCTCCGGCAGGAGCATAAGCTCCTCGGAAGAGGGAAAAGCAGCTGCCGGAAGGGATCGGGAGCGCAGAAAATCTTTCAGTCGAGGGAAATCGGATCCGGACACCACCAGATCCGCTTCACTGCGGGCTGTCGCGTGGGCCGGGCAGAGGGTCGGATAGATGCCCCCCAGCACAACCGGCGCCCTGGGGAACACCTTTCTCACCATTCGGATCGCCTCGATCACCCCTGGATACCAGTAGGTCATCCCGGCGGACACCATCACGACGTCGGGCTGCTCGGCGCAGATCCGGCGCTGTAAACTCTCCGCCAGGATCCCGTAACGGGCGAAGCTTCGCTTCATCCCGGCCACGGCGGGCGGTGTGGGCACGACCTGCCGGAAGAACTTGCCCGTACCCCGGGGCTCCCGTTTCGGGCAGCCCAACGCGGCGATGCTGGCAGGATCGGTATAGTCCAGCGCGTTCACCAGACGCACCCGAAATCCCGAGCGGTCCAACCAGGCAGCAAGCCTGAACAGAGCATAGGGTTTGAGAAACAGATCGTAGAGGGCAAAATCGTAGATCGGAGGATAGATCAGCAGCGCTCTCGGCTGACTGGAATGCCGGCGGGCACGGCGGTGCCGGCCAGGGCGCTGCCGGGCACGGCGCGGCTGGACAAAGGACCCCGTTTTTGTTACGTTTACCATGGTTTTTAGGCGCCGTACCCAAGAGGTAAGGGAGAGGTCTGCAAAACCTTTATGCATCGGTTCGATTCCGATCGGCGCCTGTCTCCCAATTAAATCGCTGATACCAGAACAGAGCCAGAGCGGTCATAGAATTGCAGAACGGCCCGCGGCCGATCTCCGCCGCCAGCTCCTCTGTCGGCACCAGCAGTGCATCCAGCAGCTCCAACTCATCCAATCTTCCCTTCCCGCCTGCGGACCCCTGCGCCGAGCCCTGGCCGCCGGTCTCCCGGTGCAGGCCTTCGGCAAGGAAGGTATAGCAGCGGTTGGTCATAAAGGCGGGATTGGGACATATTGCACCGATCGGCTTCAGGCTCTTGGTCAGATATCCCGTTTCCTCGAAGAGCTCTCTGGCAGCCGCCGCTTCGGGGGGTTCAACCGACTCGATCAATCCGGCTGGGAACTCTACGGTGATGCGGGAGATTCCCTGGCGGTACTGCTTGACCATCAAGAAGCAGCTCCTGCCCTGCGCATCCGGCAGAACCGGGACAACGTTTACCCATCCCGGTGCCTCGAGCAGATGGAAGATCCCCTGCCTGCCGTCTGCAGCTTGCCGTTTCGATTCGTACAGATCAAAAATTCCGCAGCGTTTGACCAACCGCGAATTGATTTCTTTCCAATTGAGATGGACATCCCTGTCGTTCATGGACAACCGTAGCATGAAAGTTTCCGGCCTTTCAATTCCCGGTGGGCGGTGAAAAAGCTCCGATACATGGGCGAGATTAATTCGACAGACGGCAAAATCGTGGCGCTGCTCAGTGTGAAAGCCGTTGAACCTTGGGAGCAGCAGTTCGGCGATTACTTCGCTTAACATTGACAACCTCAATACCGATCCATATACTAGCGGTACATATTCGCTCCCGGCACCACAGTATTCATGTGGTCGGGATTGTTTGATAGCTCGAATTAGTACAGAGGAGCGTTTTTCTGGGAAACGGCATGGCCAATCCTTTACAGCTGTCCATTGTTGCCTTCAAGAAAGGTTCCTATATCATCGTCGAGGGTAAACCCAACGCCGCCAACTTCTTCATAATCCGCGGCGGCAAAGTCGGTTTGAGCAAGGAAGTGTCGATCGTCGAGGAGGAGGGCGGGAATATCCTCGGCCCCGGCGACTTCTTCGGCGTCATCTCCACGATGTCCGCCCACAGCCATATCGAAACCGCCCAGGCGCTGACAGACGTGTCTCTGATCTCCGTGCTGCGGGACCAGTACGATATGCTGATCGAGAAAAACGCCCCCGTGGCCATGAAGATCATCCAGGGGTTCTCCCGGCGCATGCGCTACCTGGATGAGGCGGTTACCAGGCAGACGCTGAAGAGCTCCGGTACGGAGCATCCCAGCCACCTGTTCAAGGTGGCCGAATACTATGCGCGGCAGAGCCAGTACAACCAGGCTTACTACGCCTACTACCGCTATCTGCAGCATTGCCCGGATGGGGAACACGTGAGTACGGCCAAGGAACGGATGTCCAAGATTCATCCATATGCCAAGGCCGTCTATCTGGAAAAGAAAGAGGGCGAGTTCACCCGTTTCTATCCAAAAGCTACCATGATCTGCAGCGAATCCGAGCCAGGGGATGAGCTGTACATCATCCAAAAAGGATCGATCAAGGTCAGCAAGATCGTGGACGACAAAGAGGTGCTGCTGGCACTGCTCAAAGCCGGGGACATCTTCGGAGAAATGGCGCTTCTGGAAAACAAACCCCGCTCCGCCTCGGGGATCGCCCACGAAGACACCACGGTCATGGTCGTCAACCGCGCCAACTTCCAGCGCATGGTTCAGACTCAGCCCCAACTGATCACCCGCCTGACCCAACTGCTGGCTGAGCGTATCTGGGTCGTCTATCGTCAGCTGGCCAACACGATCATGGCCAATCCGCTGGGCCGACTCTACGATCGGCTGTGGCTGGAGATGGAGAAAAACCGGGTCCAACCCGGTCCGGGAGAGTCCTACAGCTTCGACTTCGGACCTAAAGAGCTGATCAACATGGTGGGCATGTCCATGGAGGAAGGCAAGAGCGTCCTGCAGCGGCTGTTCGAAAATAAAAAGATCAAGGTTGTGGACAACCGCATCTTCACTGTAGACAGTGAGGAGATCTACAAACAGACCGAGTACTTCAAGAAGATGGAGAAGATCCAGAAATCCCGTGAGGAGGGATCCTTCAAATCCCTGCGCTGAATCGAGCCACCCAAAACCTCAAGCGAACAAAGCTACTCTTTTTGCCCGGCCACGTTTCGATAAAACAACACCACCAGAACGAGTCCGGCCAGACATAGGATAAAGAACGGAACCCCCTCTACCAGGTTGAATTGACCATCCCGGATCAGCGGCACGACGATCCAGGCGGGGATCGTGATGAACATCATGAACCCGAAGGTGATGGCTACGGATGTCAGGTAGTAGCCCCAGGCAGCCCGTCGCCACAGACCGATGGCCGAACAGAGGGCAAGGGGAACAATCAGACCCAGATCGAGGGCCTGCGTTTCCAGGGTGGCGACCCCGGCCAGTTCCTCCGGGAGTCTTCCGGTGATCATGATCGGAACGATGCGGCCGATCCAAAGTAGGAGGAGGGCGACGCTCAGGAGGAGGGAAAAGACGACGAATGCGGTCCTGGGAAAGCGAGGCGAAAAGCGCAGCGGCAGTCCGGCCACGTCGATGAGGCTGAGGTTCAGGAAGAAGGCGACCAGGCTCAGGGCAAAGATGCCCACGTAGACCAGAAACAGTGGATTGAAAGCCATCATCGTTGCGTACATCAGGTAGACATAGAAAAAATAGAAAAGCAGGCCGCCGAGCAGCAGTCGCCCCCGCAGCGAATCCCCCAGAGAGAGGATCACGGCCACCGCCAGGAGGGGCAAGCCGATGCAGAGATTGATCGCATCCCAGATTACCCCCTCCCGCACCACCACAACCGGATCGTACCGATACAGACCGCTTCCCTGAAACACCGCCTTCTGTCCGCGCACCGTCGTGTGTCCGATCGGAGGTTCCGGTGTTTTATAGAAGAGACCGACGGTCGTGGCACCTAGGATGAGCAGAAAAATGAGTGCACACAGCAAGATTTGCAGCTTCATGAAATTGCCTCCGGGTCCCCGATGATCCCGAACTTCTCGATGAACCCTTCAGGACAGGGGGCGATCTTTCGCTGCCGGTAATCGAAAAAGACGATCCCCGTTTTGACCCGGGCAATCTCCCGCCGGCCGCACTCGAGCAGGTAGTACAGGTCGAAACCCCGCGTGCCGACATCATCCAGATAGATGGTGATTTCGATATCATCACCCATGTTCCCCTCCGCCCGGTAGAGTATCATGGCATCGGTCATGATGATCGCCTGCCCGAACAGGTTCATCTCGCTGTGCCCGTGTTCCGCAAAGAAGCGCAGGCGAGCCTCGTGGCAGAGGGTCAGCACCGAATCATTGCCCAGATGCCCCCCGTAATTGACATCGTCCACCCGCACCCGGAGCCTGGTTTTGAAGACCTCCCGGCCCTTAACTTCGAATCGTAATCTGGCCATTCTTCTCTCCTTTTGCCTGCTTTGGCCCACCTTTACTGTTCGCCTGTTCTTGTATCACCGCCGCCAGAACTGTTTATCGCCGCTCCATGACCTTGATTATCTGAAGGATCGTGCGGTTCACCGGTGCAGCGATCCCGTGCTCTGCTGCCAACTGGCAGATCCTGCCGCTGAAAATCTCCACCTCGGTTTTACGGCCCGCCTCGACATCCTGCAGCATCGAGGATTTCCCCCCCGGGGACAGCTTCATGAGAAAGCCGTACCATTTTTCCAGATCGTCTTCAACCAGGTTTATGCCGACAACGCCGGCCAATTCGATCACCTCCCGCATCAGAGCCTCCATCTCGGGCATCCTGGGAAACGTGGAACACACCGTAGGGAGCCCGCAGAACAGCAGAGGCCTGGTTGATGCCGGCATTTATCATCAGCTTCCACCACAGCATCCGCCTCATGTCCTCCGGCACCTCACTGGGGACATCGGCTTCGGCAAATGCCTCCCGTACCCTCTGCACCTTCCGGCTGGACAAGGAATTGCTCAGCTCACCGAAGTAGAGAATCCCCGGTTTCGAGTAGGTAATCCGATTGTTCTCCCTCACCGCATCAATGCCTACGGATATGGTGTAGAGCATCTTATCGATACCGCAGGCCGATCCGATGATCTGTTCGCTTTCCAATCCGTTCATCACGGAGATGATCGTCGTACCGCTGCCGACCCTGTTCTTCAATCCGCGGATCCCGTCCTCGAGCTGGTGATGTTTGAGGGCGACGATTATGAGATCCGCTGCCGGCCCCGGATCATCCGGACGTATCACCGCGGGGCGATATTCCTTCCCGTTTACAACCAATCCATCCCGGCTCAACCGGTCGTGATATCGCCCTGCGGCGATCAACTCTGTCACGAAACCGGGGGCATCACAGAAGCGGGAAGCGAGGAATCCCCCCATCGCCCCCGCGCCCAGAACAGCTACTCTCCGTATCCTCTCCATACCTCCAATAATGCACACCTTCCAGTTCATTTCAAGGTTTAGATACCGGGTAACAGTTCACTCCGTCCTCCGTGTTACAGAACTGAGGATGCCATAATAGAGCATTACCGAAATTGAAATAATTAATCTATATATAAAAAATATAACTAATTATTTAAAAGATATTGAATATTATTGAAAATCTATTAAATTATACAAATAACTGAAGAAGGAAATTGTACCTGCCATGGAACTGCAGCACAGGAACAGGCTCAACGGTGAGATAGGCGGCGTGACTCGACAGGCCCTGCGCGTATCTCTGCACAATCCCCCCCTGGCCCGGTTCTTCCTGAAGACCCTCCTGCATCAGCGCAAAGCCGCGGTCAAACGGGAGCTCTGGGAGAAGGAGGGCATCCACGTGCCTCCTTTCATGATCGCCAGCATTACCCGGCGCTGCAACTTGAACTGCGCGGGCTGTTACGCCCGGGCTCAGCGGATAACCGACGATCAGGAGCTGTCTGCCAGCCGGCTGAACGAGTTGATGGACGAGGCCGAGGAGCTCGGTTTTGTCTTTGCCCTGCTGGCCGGCGGGGAGCCGCTCACCCGACACGAGATCCTCGATGTTACCGAATCCCATCCCAAGATCATTTTCCCTCTTTTTACCAACGGCACGCTCCTAACAGAGGAGATGCTCAAGCGTATCGCCGGTCAGAAGAACGTAATTCCTGTTCTCAGTCTCGAAGGATTGGAGGCACAGACCGACAGCCGCCGGGGGACGGGGGTTTACAGACATCTGCTGCAGGCCATGGACCGGCTGAAGAGGAAACGAATCTTTTTCGGCATTTCCCTCACAGTTACACGCAGGAACGTCGCTCTGGTGAGCTCAGAATCCTTTGTTCGTGAATTGACAGCCCGGGGTTGTCGTCTGTTCTTCTACGTCGAATACATCCCGGTCAAGGAAGGAACCGAAGACCTCGTCGTCTCTCCCGCCCAGCGGGAAGAACTGGACCGGAAGATGGGTGAGCTGCGACGGCGGTTCAACCGCCTTTTCATCTCCTTTCCTGGAGATGAAAAGATCTACGGAGGCTGCCTGGCCGCGGGCCGGGGATTCGTGCACATCAGTCCTGCCGGGAGGCTCGAACCCTGTCCCTTCGCCCCCTACTCCGACACGGATCTGCGGGTCACATCTCTGAAGCAGGGGCTGTCATCGGTTTTCCTCGAACGTATCCGTCAGAGTGACGAACACCTGGAAGAAACAGAAGGGGGCTGCGCCCTGTGGAACAAGCGGACGTGGGTACAATCCCTCATCCCCCGAGCGCTCTAGTAGATCCCCAGCACCTCGAGATCCGACCAGTAGACATTGTAGCTTGACAGAGCGCCGGTGGCTTCTTCGTGGATCCCCTGCAGCGATGGGATATCGGTCCTCATGACGATCCGTCCCTGGGGATTCAGCTGGTTCAGCTCGATCAACCCCTTGGAAAGGGCCAGGTGGTTGAAATCCAGATTTCCGAAGTAGTAGGTGTGCGGATCGACCTCCGGAGGAATACTGACTCGGATCTTTCCCTCCCCTAAGATCGGATCCACAGGAATCCAGCCGACCGTCTCGATATAGAACTCCGCCCAGTAGTGCCGCGTGGCCTGTAGATCCCGGTCGATCAGATACCCGGCGACCGGGCGCGCGGGGATATCCTGACTGCGGGCCAGGGCACAGAACAGCATCGAATAGAGATACGGATTCCCCTTCCTGTCCTCAATGGCTTTGAGAACATCCCGTTCGGCGTACTCCAGGTCCACCTGCAGTTGGGTGATCACGTATCGGTAGATCTCCCGGGCCTTGCGATAGGGATTGCGCTCCCTCCCAACGATGCGCGCCCCGATCTTGGCGATGCTCTCATCGTCGGCGGGCACAACCATGTCGGCGGCGGTGTAGCGCTTGTACAGTCTCCTGGAGGCGTTGTAGGCGGTCGGCACCTTGGCGATATTGATGCGGGTCTCCACAGAGTATCTGTCAACCATGAAGCTCTGGAAAATCATATAGCTCTTGTCCGGCTCGAGATTTTCCAGATTGAAAAGCTTGACCCCGCTGACGTTGTCAAACAGCGGTTCGGGCTCCTGGCTCACCAGCTGGATCTCCCGCTGTTCCGGGGCTTGAACCAGTTGGGGCACCCACAGATTGAGGCTGTTTCCCCCCTCCGCGACAACCGATCCCACCTCCAGCGAATACTGCACGGAATAGGTCCGCTTCTCCGGGAACAGCTTGGTACCGGCCGCACTTTCGATCTCCACGAATACGGCATTGCTTTTGCCCTTGTCGGTCACCACCATCATCTGACCGGAGGAGGCTCCGTCAGGCACCCAGACCTGGATCTCCCGATCGCTCCACAGTTCGTAATCCAGATCGTATTCCGCCGCCGGGATAAAGGAAGCCTCCTCGACTTCGTTGTACCCTTGAGTCGGATCACCGGAGATCCAGGTAAACCGGACCTGGGAGCCGCCCCGCTGCAATCCGAAGTTCATACCGCTGATCGTCAGAAGTGTGCCCTCTGATCCGGATCCCGGTTCCAACGCGCTGATGTAGGGCTGGCCGGGTTTGCCCGGCCCGGAAAGCACGACCGGGATCTGCTGTTTGTTGGTAAACAACAGACCCTTGCTCTTTCCGTTTTTTGTGATTACCCGCACCATACCGGAGCTGACTTCCTCCGGGATACGCAGGCTGATTTGAGTGTCCGACCAATCCAGGTAGCCCGACGACACCGGTGCATATCCCCCGATGATTACCTCCCCCCCGTTGCGGACATCCCCGAAGTACTTCCCCGTGATGACCATTACATCCTGCGGGAATCCGATTTTAGGTGTTATCGAATCAATCTGGGGTGGCCGTCCGGTCATTCGGGAGCTCAACAGCAGCACCGCCAGGATAACCAGCAAAATTGTGGTGAACAGGACTTCTCTGCGTTTCAGAAACGGTTTGGGGATGTGTTTTTTCTCTTCCATGTCTAGTTGGCTTCGGGTGAGCGGAACAGATCTCTGTAGGGATAGATCTCCACTTCGAGTTGTATGTTGAAGGTCGAGACCTCGGCAAACTCACTGGAAAAACCAAGGGGGAAAAACAGGACCTTTTCTCCCCAGGACACGGGGATGCTTTGAATCGTGGTTAGATAGGTGGTCTTGGAATCAGGAGCCTCGGAGAACCACACCTGCCCCTGGGCTACCAACAGCAGGTTCCCGCTGTCCTCCTGATAGGGAGTGAAAACCACGTCGATGCGGATGTTGTCTCCGACCAGTCGGACGGCGACGCTCCGGCCGGGTATCGTCACCTTCTTGCTCTTAGAGTTCCACACGGGTTGCTGGTCGGGAGGAAGCACCCTGGCGGTGATCTGCAGCTGCAGAGCCTCATCGATCAAGGACTCCAGATTTTCATCTTCGAAAAAACGTTCCAGATCGCTGTCCTGGGCTCCGGCGCAAACGAGGCCGAGAAAAAGCAGTATGACGAGCAGGATCCGCCGGATCATCTCAGCTTCCTGCTGTACTCATCGGCCCGCAGCATCCTGGGTTCACCGAATTGAAGGAACTCGGTGTCCTCCGGCAGGGTGATGATGATCTGCTGATTTCCCGGTTCCTGATCCAACGACTTGAGCAGCTGCTCGAGATCTTCGATAGGGGCCGCTACCTGCACCTCGGTAACCCCGGAGGGCTGTCTCTTGATGCTCATAAACGGGAAATTGGGCCGCGTGCTGAGGAATATCAGCAGACCCCCCATCCCCAATAGTACGACCAGCATCGCCCCTATCGCCGGAACGGGCATGCTGACCCGCCTTCGCCACAGCGTTCGCCTGCGGTGTCTCAACCGAAGCGCTTGGCTGCTCAGCAACTGTTCCCTGGTCCGCTCGAGAGGCCCCTGAGCCGCAGGCTCCTTGTCCGCGAGCAATACCTGCCTGAGTGAGCCCAGCTGTGCCAGAGTCAGCCGGCATCGCGGGCACGTTTCCAAATGTTCTTTGATTCTTTCCGACCAGGGGGATTCTATCTCCCCGTCGAAAAACGCGCTTAGAAGGTCAGGTTTGGGACAGTCCATATCCCTCTCTTCATCCACCGATCTCGCCGTCGAGCAGCTGAGCCAGACGCTCCCGCGCTCGGAATGCCCTTACTTTTACGTTCCCCTCGCTGATTCCTAAAATACCTGCTATCTCTCTGTAATTCAGATCCCCATACTCCTTCAGGACCAGGACCACCCTCATCTTGGCGGGCAGCCGACCCAGGGCTGCCTGGACCATGCTGCGGGTCTGTTCCCTGAAAAACTCCTGATCTGTGGATTTGGAATATTGAGGTGTACTTTTTTGCAGTCGACCGTAAGCCCGCTGCTCCCTTGATCTCTTCTTCTCATAGTTCAAAGAGATGTTCTTCAGAACGCGTATCAACCAGTACTTGGTTTGATCGAGATTGGGAAGCGGTGCCTCCCGCTGCCAGTACTTGATGAACGCCTCGTGGCAGATGTCCTCCGCCTTTGTACTGCTGCCGGTAATGCGGTAGGCAATCCTGAACAGTGTCGGGTAGAGAGACTCATATGCCTTGTCGAATAGATCCTCACGCACCATTGTAAACAACGAACCTGGCCACTACGTTACAAAATCTGCTCAAAGTTTTTTCGTCCAGCGAGGTCCCGCGGGGGTGTCCTCCAGAGTCACGCCCATCTCCCGCAGCTGATTCCTTATCTCATCCGCCCGTGCATAATCCCTGGCGCGCCTAGCCTGCTCCCGCTGGTCGATCAACGCCTGCACCCGAGCCTCGAACTCCGGGTCGAGACGCTGCGGCTCTGCGGAGGCGATCCCCAGAGCCAGAACACGATCCATCTCAAGGAGCCCCCCCAGCTTTTGCTGCGGCGGGATCTGCTCGTCCTTGATCAGCTCCCAGAAGGCGACCAGTGCCTGAGGCACGTTCAGGTCGTTCGCCAGAGCGTCGCGGAAGCAGCGAAGCAGGCCGGAAGCCTTCCCATCGAGCGCCTCGCCCTTCGCCGGTTCCAAGGGCTTCTCCGGATTCGCGTCAGAATACTCCTGCTTCAACCGCAGAACCCGCTGCACAGCGTTCAGCCGGCCGCTGCGGGCCGCATCCAGGGCTTCGAAGCTGAACTGAAGGGGGGAGCGGTAGTGGGCCCCGAGGCAGAAGTAGCGGTAGTCCAGGGCATCATAGCCGTTGTCCACAAGGCTGTCGAGGGTCAGGAAGTTGCCCGCGGATTTGGCCATCTTCTCCTTGGCCATGACCAGGAACTCCCCGTGCACCCAGTACTTCACCCAGGGCTTCTTGCCCGTGGCCGCCTCGCTCTGGGCGATCTCATTGGTATGATGCACCGGGATATGATCGATCCCTCCGCAGTGGATGTCGAACTGCTCGCCGAGGTACTTCATGCTCATCGCCGAGCATTCGATAT
>CAZPPB010000009.1:0-14753 GCA_964588355.1 uncultured Spirochaetaceae bacterium
TGTCCTCTCGGGCATCGCGACATCGAGTATAACAGAACTCGGCTTTGATTTCTCCCGCCTCCAACGCATTGTCGGTCGTCTTATGTCTTGTAGAACTTTTTCCACCGCCGGGTTATACTAATCGATCTGTACAAATATCGCTGTCTTCGACCAAAATTGCGAACTGGAATGTACCGACGGATACCCAACGAACAGCGCCTATCTCTCGAGGTTGCCAACCGGATAAAGGAGCTGATCCGCAAGGAGAAGCTCAAACCCGGCGATAAATTGCCGAACGAGATGCAGCTTGCCAAGTTATTTGGTGTGAGCAGACCGACGGTACGAGAAGCGGTGAAATCCCTGGTTTCCCAGAATATAATCGAGATTCAACGCGGAAAAGGTACATTCGTCTCCGAGACTCCCGGGATCGCCAGTGATCCGTTGGGTCTGGATTTCGTCGTCGGGGAGGACCTGCACCTTTCTCTGATCGAAGTACGCCTCCTGATCGAACCTGGGGTTGCCCGCCTGGCGGCCGAGCGGGGAACACACGCAGACATCGACCGAATCGGAGAATACCTGCAGGAGATGGGAAACAACGTGGACAGGCATGAGGTGGGCATGGGAACCGAGCTGGAATTCCATCGAAGCATCGCCGAAGCCACGGAAAATCCCGTAATCATGCGTCTCGTGCCGATCATCATGGATGCGATCATCAAAACCTATCGGGATGCACCCAGGACAAGCGAAGATCATCGCCAGGCACTCATAGAGCATACCGCGATCTTCAATTCGATCAAAATGCGGGACAAAGACGGAGCCTATATGGCCATGCAGAAGCACCTGGAGAAAAGCTACCGCAGAACCCTCAGCAGGAGGAGAAAGAAAAGCAGGAATTGATTCATTGTTCGATAGGCTGACGAGGACCCCTATCTGAGGAAATCGCCACCTCTCTCAGTTGATGAGTTGCGGCTCATTTGCCCTTCTGCTTCGATCTTCGCAACCTCAAAAGGGAATAGCTTACCGAAAGGATCGAAATCCCGTAGAAGAAAAGAGCGATCGGAGAGCGCACCAATGTGGACCAGTCTCCGTGGGACATAATCAGCGCCTTGCCCAGCTCCCGTTCGGCGAGGGGTCCGAGAATGACCCCCAGGATCATCGGGGCGGCGGGGAAGCCGTGCTTGCGCATGAAGTAGCCGATCACTCCGAACAACAGCGCCACCAGCATGTCATAAATGCTGTTGTTGAGTGAGAAGGAGCCCAAGAAACAGAGGGCGAAGATAACGGGGAAGAGTATCGAGATCGGCACCTTCAATATCCGGGGGAACACCTTCACGCCGGCCAGGCCCAGACCCAGGATCAGAAACTGAGCAAGCATGAAACCCACGAACAGAGCGTTGATGATCTGGGGATTCTGCTGAAACAGCAGCGGCCCCGGGCGAACACCGATGAGAAGCAGGGCGCCGAGCATCACC
Organism: uncultured Spirochaetaceae bacterium; assembly: GCA_964588355.1. GTDB lineage: Bacteria > Spirochaetota > Spirochaetia > SZUA-6 > DRHE01 > JAFGQJ01. Next base: position 1,452 of record CAZPPB010000009.1, read on the forward strand.
GCCGTGACCACGTCGCCCGGAATTCCCAGAGTCAGCAGGGGCACCATCGCCCCGCCGGTGGTACCGTTGTTGGCCGCTTCCGGCGCGGCCACTCCGGCCAAGTTTCCCTTTCCGAAACTGTCCGGGTCCTTGGAGAAGCGTCTGGTCTCGTTGTAGGCCATAAAGGAGGCGATCGCTCCCCCGGTCCCGGGGATGATACCGATGAAGGTTCCCAGAAAAGAAGCCGGGATGATGACGGTGATCAGGCTCTTGAACTCCTTCCAGGTGGGGAACACCCCTTTTATCTTCTGATCGTAGCGCTGCAGCTTCTTGCCGACGTTGCCCAGCTCCATGAAGATCTGGGAAACAGCGAACATCCCTATCAGCACCGGGAGCATGGGAAATCCCGTCATCAGGTTGGGTACATCGAAGGAAAATCGTGCATATCCGGTCAACTCGTCGATGCCGATCGAAGCGATCAGCAGACCGAAGAATCCGGAGATCAATCCTTTGACCAGCGATCGGCCGGATACGCTGGCGATCACTGTGAGTCCGAAGACCATGAGGGCGAAGTATTCCTCCGGGCCGAATTTCAGGGCGAACCTCGCCAGCTGGGGAGAGATGAAGATCATGCACAGCGTGGAGATGATTCCGCCGGTGGTGGAGGCGATCGTGGCCACGCCGATGGCCTTTCCCGCCTCGCCCTTCTGGGCCAGTGGGTAGCCATCAAGCACCGTCGCCGCCGCCGAGGGCGTCCCGGGTGTGGAGATCAGGATCGCCGAGATCGAGCCCCCGTAGATCGCGCCGCAGAACATTCCGCTAAGCATGATGAGAGCCGTTGCCGGCTCCAGGTAGTAGAGAAAGGGAAGGAGGAGGATGATTCCCACGGACCCGGTCAAACCCGGCAGGGCTCCGACCACGATCCCTCCGGCCACGCCGATCACCAGGAACGGGAAATGGGAGAGACTCAGTACGTAAGATAAACCGTCAACCAAAGGAGACATGGTTCTTCCATCTTCCTACCACAGCCCGAACCGCGGCAGAGGTACCCGGAACACCATACGGAAAACCAAGTACAGAACAGCGGTCGTACCGACCGAGATCAGTATGATCCTGTACCACTTTTTTTCGGCGAAAACGAGCATGGCCGCAGCGATGAACAGAGGTGTAGCCACGACGTAGCCCGTGTAGCGGATAAGGCGGGTATAGAGGAATCCCGCCGCGGCAAGCAGGATAAAGCGCAGGAGGTAAACCCGTTCGATTTTCTCCCGGCGCTCCGCCGGTTGTTGCTTACGCTGCTTGCGAATGCCCTGTATAAGCAGCAGGGAGGAGAGCAGGAAAAGACAGACTGTGACGAATCTGGGAAAGACCGTCGGAGACAGGGCTATGGTAATCTCGGGGAAAGTGAAGGTCATAGCAAAGAAGAATATCGACAGGAGCATGAATACAGCTCCAAATACGATTTCGCTCGCTATCATCTCACTCCCTCAGGATAGACAGAAAGGCTGCAGACACAGCCATGCCCACAAATCAAGTGCCTGCAGCCCTCTGCAGCAGTATAGCACAGGGTACTGCGAATTGCTGGATCCGGTTCAGTACTGATAACGATCGCCCAGCTTGTTGCTCTTTACGATATCCTCGTAGAGGGCGTCCTGATCGGCGACCCAGCGTCGGAACTCCTCGGTTCCCTTGTAGTCAAGGAGGATCCCCGCTTTGGCGGCCAGCTTCTGGAAGTCTTCGTCCTCCATAGTGGCCTTGAAGGCATCATGGATGACCTTGATTTGAGCCGGGTCGGTGCCTTTTATGGCCCCGATACCTCGCCACTGGCCCAAACTGAAATCCACCCCCTGCTCGATGGCCGTCGGATATTCGGGGAAAGCTTCAAGACGCTCTTTCGAAAAGACCGCCAGGCAGCGCAGCTGTCCACCCTCAAGCTGAGCCACTCCTTCCGGCGGACTGACGTTGATGGCATCCACGTGCCCTCCGACCGCGGCCACCACGGTTGGTCCGCCGCCGGCGTGAGGAACATGAGTGAACTTGACCCCCGCGGCTTTCTCGAAGGCCAGGACGATCATGTGGGTGCCGCCTCCGGCTCCGGCGTTGCCGACGTTTACCCACCCAGGCCTTCTGCGCGCATCGTCGAGAAGGTCCTTCAGGTTCCTGTAGGGCGAATCGGCCGGCACGAGCAGCCAGCAGGGAGCGCTCACCAGGTTGATCACCGGTTCAAAGGTGCTGGCGTCATAGGGGGTCTTGCTCATATGCGTCTTGGTGATCGATGGCGTCGCCCAGGCCACGTAGTAGTACCCATCCGGTCTTTTGCTCATCGCCTCGGTGTAACCGGGCACAGCACCGCCTCCGGGCCTGTTGACAATGATCACCGGCGCCTTTAGATACTTGGGAAGCACCATCAGAAAGGTGCGGAACACGATGTCCGTGGACCCGCCCACGCTCCAGGGGACCATGAGCTCGATCTCCCGGGACGGGTACACTTCCTCCGTCTGTCCCTCGGCGAAGAGGATACCCCCCGTCAGGGTCAGAACGAGTACGAGCAGCGCGATTACAGATCGTTTCATATGCTGCCCTCCTTATATATGGATTTTATTGAACCCAAATCAAAGCTCAAGTATATCCGGTCTGGAAAATTCGACTCCTTCCACCTCCATCTTCAACTCGGGGAAAAACACCGGTTTGGACAGCAGGATCGGGCCGTCCGAAGTGGCTATCATCGTATCCTCGCTCTTCGAACCGGTGATGGAAGGATTCCAGGCAAAGGCCTGATTTTCCTGCACGACCTCCTCCGAGCGGAAGTTCACTTTGTAGTCCCGGCCTACGTAGCCGATCGCCCCGCCCTGGTGGTGCAGCTTGTACTCCTCCGGGTAGCCGGTTTGTTCGTAGGCCTTGACTGCCTCCTTGAAAGCCTCCACCACCGGCCGGCCTGGAACGGTATTGGCCATGAGCGTGCAGTCGATGAGCACGTTGGCATCGTACTTGCGCCGGATCTCCTCCGGCACCTGCCCGAACTGCACGAAGCGGGTCAGGGAGACGATCAACCCCTGCCTGCGGGAGTTGACGCAGAGCATAGCCCGATGCCGGATTTTAGTCTCCGTTGCGATAGGGTGACGGTAATCAGAAATCCTCTCGTCCGCGGCGCAGAAGGTGGTGATGTAATCCAGCCGGTTTTCCCACAATCTTTCGGCCAGACCTCCGATCACGCTGCATTCCTTGTCCCCCGGTTTGATTTCCCTAGCCGTTTGCTCGATGGCTTCAGAGGTGAGCCGCCCGATCTCTTTGTACCTGTCCCTTTCCCAGGGAGTGAGGGAATAACGCAGGGGGTTGATTTTCGAAGAGATGTCCTCTATGCCGGGAAGGCGGTGATCCGCCCCGATCCTCTTCCCCCCGGCAAGCTTGCGGATGATCTCCACCTCGTGCTCCTCGTACCAGGGAAAGCTGTGTATTTCGAACCCCCCCTCTTCCAGCTGCTCCTCCTTCTCCATTCGGGGAGCTTCGATGTTGTTGCAGACGGCGAACTGCCCGCCTGTTGTAATCAGGAGGCCCGTGACGCCGAGCTCCATCGCGATGCCCACCACGTTCAATCCGCCCCCGGTCAGCCAGGAAAAGTTGGACTGCTTCTTGAGATAAACGGCATCCAGGTTGGACTGTTCCAGAACACTGCGGACTCGCTTCTTCTTCTCTTCTATTTCTTCCTGTATAAACAACTCACACATCCTTCACACACAGACTAGTTCTCGTTACTTTTTAACTATATGACGTAAGACGTCTGCTGTCAAGATTGAGCAGGTTACGCGATCCAGGGTGTCCTCCGTCCACCGAACTCGAGCGATAAGCGGCTGAAGTCAATCCATCAGATATCCGCCGTTGATGTCGAGGATTTCACCCGTGATGAACGAAGCGCCTTCGGATACCAGGAACAGTACGGACTCCCCCACCTCTTCGGGTGCCCCCATTCGTTTCAAAGGAATAGAGCCAACGACCGCGCGGCGTTTTTCCTCCGACCACTCCGCACTCATGTCGGTCTCGATCGCGTGGGGAGCAATTGCATTCACGGTGATGTTGTACGGGGCGAGTTGGCGGGCGAGGGATTTTGTAAACGTGTTGATCGCTCCCTTCGAGGTGCCGTAGGCCGGAGAAGCGGTAATATCACCCATTTTCCCCGCGATGGATGTGATGTTCACGATCCTCCCGTAGGATCTCTCGATCATATGGGGAATAACCGCTTTGCTGCAGATGAAGGTTCCATTGATGTTGACGTCCATCACCCTCTGCCAGGTTTCGAGACTCAACTCGAGAATCGATTCCCTCACGATGATCCCGGCATTGTTAACCAGGATATCGATCCTCCCGAAGCGCTGAACCATCGTATCAACTGCGCGGCCCACCGACTCACGGTCCGTGACATCCACCGCGAAGGGCAGGGCGGTGTATCCCTCGGCCTGCAACTGCCCGACGGCAGGCCCGGGATCTCTCATATCCATCAGCCCGACCGCGGCCTCTTCACGGGCCAGACGAAGGGCGATCGCCTTTCCTATGCCCCGGGCCGCACCCGTGACCAGCGCTGTTTGACCTTTTAAGCTCATGACAACGAACTCCTCGATCAGATATTCCCGGCTCCACCAAGTCGCAATCGCCGACGGTGGATCTTGATCCGAGCGGTTAAAAAAGCAGCCGCGGGAGAAACAACACCACGTCCGGCAGATAGATCAGAACCAGCAACTCAACGACAACGGTTATCAGGAACGGGAACATCTCCCGCAAATAGGCGGAGGTCGGGCATTCCAGGATCGTACACACCGCGTACATCGATATCCCCACCGGAGGGGTCAAAAGGCCCATGGTAATGGTCGTACACATGATGAGACCGAAGTGTACCGGATCGACCCCAAGTGCCACTACCATCGGCAGGAGGATCGGGGTGAACAGCAGGATGCACACGGAACCTTCTATGAACATACCGGCGATGATCAGAAACCCTACTACGATCATCAGCACAACATGAGGGTTGGTCGAAAAGCCGGTGATCAATGCCGTCATCGTCTGCGGGACATGTTCGAAGGGGATTCCGTAGCGGAAAAGTCCGGACAACGCGATGATAAACATCACCGCACCGACATCTCCTACGGTGGTGCGCAGGGTTTCGAGGAATTTCTTCCAGGACAATTCCCTGTACACGAACACACCCACCAGAATACCATACACGCAGGCAAAGGCCCCCACTTCCGAAGGGGTAAAAAGCCCGAATCTCAAACCCACGAGCAGCAAAATCGGGAAAATCAGCGCCCAGATTGTTTCACCGAGGGATTTGGTAATTTCCTTGAAGGTTGCTCGCTTGGATCGTTCCGGAACATAGCCGCGGATCTTTGCGGTAATCGCCACCGTCACCATAAGCATGACCATCATAATCAAACCTACGATCAGGCCGGCCATGAACAACTGTCCGATCGAAACGTCCCCGGTCGTCCCGTAGATGATGATGCCCACACCAGGTGGAATCGTAGCGGTGATGAGGGAAGTAAAACCGATAACGCTGGCGGTGTAGCCTTTCGAATACCCTTTCTTCACCATCCCTATACCCAACAGCCGTGCTTCCATGGCCGCATCCGCCGTTGCGGATCCGGAAACCCCTCCCATGAGCGTGCTGAGAACAACACTCACCTGAGCCAAACCGCCCCGGATGTGTCCGGTCAGCAGGGTCGACAGGCGGATGAGGCGTTCGGTGATGCCTGCGCTGTTCATCAAGTTGCCTGCGAAGATAAAAAGAGGCACAGCGAGCAACGGAGAGTTCTGGGTTTGAGAGAGCGGCAGTTGCACCGCCATCGAAAAGGGCAGTTCGGGGTGCTGAAGGAAAAAGGTCAGCCCTGCGATACCGATGGCAAAGGCCACGGGCATACCGATGGCAAGAAACACCAAAAACAGAACCGCTACAAGCAGCATCCTTCGTTCTCCTTGTGCGCCAAAAGATTGCGGAGCCTGTCTATCGGCATCTATAATTACAAAGTCTCGCCGTCCTGTTCCGCGGGCGAGGCCATTTCCGCGGGACCTGCGACAAGTCCCCGAATCGTCCGAACGCAGTTGATCATACAGAGAGAGCCTCCTACAGGAACGCTCAACGTGATCCAGGTGTAGCTGAACGTCGGGATCCCCTGGAAAGCACGAGCCCGGGTGATGTAGCTCAGATGCAATCCGAAACCGACCAGGGTGGCCAAAAAGACGAGGATGGTCAGGTAGATGAGGATTCCCAGGACCCTCTGCACCGACTGAGGAAATCTCTGTACAAGAAAATCAACATTCACCAGATTCCCCTTCCGCATGGCCACCTCAGCGCTCAAGAACACGCTCCAGGCGAACAGAAACAGGGCTATATCCAGTGACCAGTTGAGGGGACGATCGAAGCTGCGAAACACCGCCGCAAAAAAGATCACCAATGTGGCACCGAGCAGCAGGACAGCCGCCGTGTACTCTTCGATCTTGTAGAAAAGCTGCCATTTCTCATTCATGGTTGCATTATAATCCTTCACCGGTGTAACTGCCACAAAAGAACAAACGGGCTGCCGCCCCCCAAAAAAGGGGCGGCAGTCCCATTTTTTTGTCTCTTCAGTGCCGTAAGTGTTATTTGCCTATCTCTTTATGCACCTGGTTGTACGCATCGAGAATTCCCAGAACTTCATAGGCTTGGATACCCGCTTTTTTAAAGGCCGGGATATCGAGATCGGAATAGGGAATGATGATCATGCCCTCATCCTTGAGCTTCTCCTTGGCCTCTTCGGAGTAACGCTCCACCTCTCGGGAAACCTCCCGTCCCGCCTTGTCACACTCCTCCTGAAGAATTTTCTGATATTCCGCCGGCAGGGAGTTGAACCACTTGGAACTGACTACTTCGAAATTGATCAGAAGAATGTGCTTGGTTTCTATAAGGTATTTCGCGACTTCGTAAAGTTTCCCGTTGTAGGTATTTACATTCACATTTCCCGCACCGTCGACGGTTTTCGTCTGGATGCCGGAATACAGCTCGCTGAATGGCAGAGCGACCGGAGTCGGACCCAGAGAACGAACCGACTCCATCCAGATCGGGGCGCCGGGAGCGCGGATGCGGAGTCCTTTCAGGTCATCAGGGCTGTGGATCTCTTTATTGGTTAGGAAATTGCGGAAACCCTGGACCCAGTTGAACGACAGAACCTTGATCCCGTAAGTATCCTCGAGCTCTTTCAGCCATTTTTGAACGGTGGGCGCCTTGGTGAGCGCTTGCACCTCATCGAGGCTGTCCACAAAATAAGGACCATTCATCACCGCGATGCCGGGAACGTAGTTGCCCATCCGTGCCGAATCGGTATTTTGGCCTACATTCGCACCCATGCGAATCTGCTCGATGATGTCCTCTTCCACTCCGAGCTGCGCACTGTGAAACACCTCCACCTTCAGCTTCCCACCGGTTTTCTCGTCTACCGCCTCCGCCCACTTGACGAAGGCCTTGTGGAAGGGATCATTCTGGTTGAGCACGTGATTGAACTTGAGCACATATTCCTTTTCAGCCGCGCCTCCTTCATCTCCGCCCCCGGCCGCCAGGGGCAGCGCTATGAAGCACAGCAGCAGTGCCACCCCAATCATCGTTCGTTTGACTGTTTTCATGCGAGCCTCCTTGAAATATAATATCTGATATATTACAATAGACACCTAGGGTTGTCAATATCAACCCTGCGGAACGGCCGGGCGATAATGGGGGACTGGATGCGAGGAAGAGAATATCCTGCAGAAAGCAGAACAGCGGATAGAACATGCAAATAGAGTATCCAAGCCTTAGTGACGTAGTCTACGAACATCTCAGCAAGCAGATCATCGAGGGAAACATCAAGTACGGAGAAAAGCTCAACATCAAAGCGATTTCCGAGCGGTTGAATGTTAGCACCATGCCGGTACGGGATGCGCTGAAGAAGCTGGAGATGGAGAACATCGTACAAATCAAGCCACGCAGCAATTGCATTGTTGCGGTCCCGACCAAAAAATCGATTCTCGATGCTGTTGAAATGCGGGAACTTCTGGAGTTGCATGCCGTCAAACTGGCTTTGCGGACAATGTCCGTAGACAATTTGCGCCCCATACTCGAGATCATTGATGAAATGAAATCGATAATCGAAGGAACACAATCCAGCGAACAGATCAGCCGTTACATCTACCTGGACCTCCTGTTCCACACAGAGTTGTGCAAGCTGGCCGGAAACGACTATCTGGAAAAGTTCTACCGGGAGGTGAATCTTCATTTGAACATGACGTTCATCTATAGGATCGGGATCCCCCCTGACATCAATGAATCCTTTGCAGATCACAAGCAGATTGCGAAGAAGTTGGCCGAGAGCTCACCGGAAAGCCTGGAACTTTTAGGGGATCACCTGGAACGCAGCAGAGGTCATATCATCCGGGGTGAGCTGTTCTGTTCGTTGGAGTAGAGATCCGGCACGCCGCAATCGCACCGGCGGAAGGTCTGAAACGGGGCGCCTCGGACCTGGATATAGTCATGAATATCACCGCCTTCAAACGGGGAGAGTATCGCAAAAGTTATTCAAGAAGCTTGCCTGGCTGAAACGAAGCTGATGCAAATGAGCTGCGCCTTTTGAGCTTCCCGGGCTTGCCTTGACATTTCGTTCGAGATCAGGACTATACTACAGACCTTGCATCGATTGGCTCGCTACAGCTGAAAAACGTCGCAGGAATTCGATATTTGTCAGCACTCACAATTAATAAACAAGGAGAATTGAGATGAAGATGTATTACGAGCAGGAAATCAATCAGGAGTGGATCCAGAGCAAGAAGGTGGCGGTGATCGGTTACGGCAGTCAGGGGTTCGCCCATTCCAACAACCTGCGGGACTCCGGAGTCGAGGTCTGCGTGGGACTGCGCAAAGACAGCGCCTCGGTAAAAAAAGCGAAGGAAGCGGGCTTGAAGGTCATGACCGGGGCCGAAGCCTCGGATTGGGCGGATGTGATCATGGTCCTGGTACCGGATCACCTGCAGGGGGAGGTCTATAAGCAAGATATCGCCCCGTCCTTGCGGAGCGGAAAAACACTGATGTTCGCCCACGGATTCAACATCCACTTCGAACAGATCAAACCACCGGCGGACGTGGACGTTTCCATGGTGGCCCCGAAGGGGCCAGGCCACACCGTACGCCGCCAGTACGAGCTCGGCTACGGCGTTCCCTGCCTGATCGCCATCGGCAATGATGCAAGCGGCAAAGCCCGGGAAACCGCCCTGGGATACGCGGCGGCAATCGGAGGGGCCAAAGCCGGAGTGATCGAGACCACCTTCAAGGAGGAAACCGAGACCGATCTGTTCGGCGAGCAGGCGGTTCTGTGCGGGGGCGTGACGCACCTGATGCAGGCGGGATTCGAGACTTTAGTGGAAGCGGGCTACGCCCCGGAGATGGCCTATTTCGAATGCATCCACGAGATGAAACTCATCGTGGATCTGATCTACGAAGGCGGGATGTCGCTGATGCGCTACAGCGTCTCCGACACGGCCGAGTACGGTGATTATGTCTCCGGTCCCCGGATCATCACCCCTGCGGTGAAACAGGAGATGAAGCAGCTGCTCAACGCCATCCAGGACGGAAGCTTTGCCAGGAAGTGGATCGGGGAGAACAAGAGCGGCAGGAAAGAGTTCCTGGCCATGCGCAAGGAGCACGCGGACCATCAGATGGAAGAGGTCGGAGAGCGGCTGCGCTCAATGATGCCCTGGATAGCCAAGAACCGTCTGGTGGACCGGGACAAGAACTAGATCAATTCTCCAGTATTGTGATCTCCACCCGCCGGTTCTGACGGCGGCTCGCTTCCGTGTCGTTGTCCGACAGGGGTTCCCTGTGACCCATACCCCGGGTGGTGACCTGGAGCGGACGCAGCGCTCCCAGGGACAGCAGGTAGTCCGCCACGGCCGTGGCTCTCTGCTCGGACAGACGCTGGTGATCCTGTTCCGTGTAGCCTGGGACCCGGGCGGTGTGCCCGGTTATTAGAATATCCCGATTCGGATAATCCTTCAGTATTTCCCCGATCTTACGCAGCTTGGCCCGCTCCGACTCCCGTAAGGCAGCCGAGTTCGGCTCGAACTGTATGTTCTGCAGATTGAGGGTAACCCCTTCTTCCTCTGCAACCACGGTCGTGTCTTCCACCCCTCGCTCTTCCAGTTTCCTGGCAATATCCTCGGCAACCTGCTCCCTGTCCAGCTCCTGTGACTCGAGCAGCAACCCTTCGGCGCTGCCTACATATTCTACGGTCTGACCGTCGGAAAGGTAAAAAATAAAATCAAACTCTTCGTTATAGGAGTGGGGTTTGCCAAGCTGGTTGTCCCAGTAGTAGGTCTGTTCCGACCTGCCCTCGATCAGGACGGGAACCAGGGCTGTACGGCTGGCCAGGCCCTGGAGCCTGTGTTGGACCTCGTATTGGATCGCGATAACCTCCAGCTTTCTCCCCTCCCGCATCTCGGAACCGACATAGGTGTAGCTCACCGTCATCGGGAAACGCACCGGCTTTTCGATGGCGAAGCTGCGGCGCAGGTCATGGGCCTCCTCCCCGGCGGCGCCCCAGCTGGTACCCGGTTCTATATCTTCCACGGGGAAAGTCGGCACATTCCTTACCACGGGCATGAAGTAGGCTTCGCCGATGTCGTAGCGGCCGATCTCGTCGCGCCAGAACAGGGATTCATACTCCTCCGTGAGAGAGAAGGAGGTTTGAACGCCGTAGGAACGCTCGGAGGTCAAAAAGGTAGCTGAAAGCAGACCCGTTTCCTTGCGAACCGCCAGGGTGTCCACAGCCACTTTGTTGAGGATATTGGCCTGGTGGGACAGCTTCCCGTTCAGGTAGACCTCCTCATTCACCTCGGTGACCAACCTGTACTTCTCGTCTTTGACATACTTGAAACGCAGGGTCTCCGCCGCCAGCGGGCTGAAGGGGAGAGCCAGCAGCAGAACAAGGATCAATCCTCTTCGCATAGTCTACTCCAATGAGCCTGGATCACTATCTTCATGATCGGCAACCCAGACGATTTTATCCTCTCAATTGACAAACATATCACAACTATTATACTGTACTGGCAATTCTCGCTCTTTGGAAAAAACATGGCACGAACGAAAGGTAAAAAAACTTTCGGAAGTGCGGAGGCATGGATCCTATTTAGGGAAGCCGGGTACGCCAAACCGACCCATCTGCAACAGCGGATGATTCCTCTCATACTTAAAGGAAGAGACGTCGCTGTAGAGGCAGAGGGAGATTCCGGTAAGACTGCCGCTTTCATCTTGCCCCTACTAGCGAAGCTCAAACGGGGGAAAGCCGGGATAAAGGCGATAGTGCTTACTTCCTCCACCGAAAACTCACATAAAGTATTACGTGAGTTCAGGAGATTTATCCGATCCGGGAAAAGTCCTTCAATTATTGCCTTTGGTTTTCAAGGTCAGGAAAAGAAGGAGCATATAATGCTCTCCCGGAACCCGGATGTGGTAATCGGTACCCCCAACAAAGTGATCGATCATATCAGAAGGGGGAATATCGATTTTTCCAACCTGCAGTCGGTGGCAATCGACAGGACCGAGAATCCTGAACACCCCGGCTTCGTAGAAGACGTCCTGTTCATATTCTCCAAGCTTCCGCAGAAGAAACAAACAATTCTGGTCTCCCACAGTCTCGAAAACGACTCCGAGAAGCTGGTCCCTCTGCTGAGACGTCCCACCGTACTGCCGGTGTCCACTTGGAGGCAGTTGGCCGTGCCGACCCGGGACATATTCATGCAAGTCGACCAGCAGCGGAAATTGTCGGCAGCTGTAGATCTCACCCTGGCTGAACCGATGGAGAGTCTGCTCATCCAGGGCGATGACCCAAGGCAGGCGTCCCGACTGAACAAGCTCATGCGCTCTCACCATTTGGACTCTGCCCTGCTGCTGGACAACCTGTCTCCGCAGCAGCAGAACAAGGTCTGTCAGAACTTCAGCGTGGGGATGGTGCCGATATTGATCAGTACCTTCGAAACCGCCTGCAGCAAAAACCTGCGCTGGGTCACCCACGTCATCAATCTGGCTGTTGCGCCGAGACCGGAGAGTTACAAACCGCACTCGTTTGTCCTGGAAAAAATTTATACGCTTGCCGAAGATTATGAGCGATTCAAGGAGAGGATCAAAGTGGATGCAGAAAAAAGCACACCCCCTTCAGACGATCAGGTGTTTCGAGGAATGATCCGGCAGATCCTGAAACAGATCAAAGAGGAGGAAAACCCGGAGGACCTCAATCACTATCGAAAGATCGTTCGCAGAAACGTACCCCTTACGCTGCGCTCCTACTTCACAGCCTATATGCTCAAACGGTCCCTGGCCGGAGCAAAGAAGAAAAAACAAAGCACCAAGATAACCAAGCTATTCTTGAGTATGGGAAAAAACCGCAGAGTCTTTCCCCGCGATTTGATCCAGCTGTTTATGGATCGGCTCAAAGCCGATCGCTCTCAGATCCACGACATCAAGGTTTTGGACAACTACTCGTTCGTGGAGGTTGATTCCTCCCTCGGCGAACGGGCAATAAAAGAGCTGTCCGGCATCGAGTTCAACGGGCGAAAATTGGCAGTGAACTACGCCCGCAAGCGGGAGGACAAACGCGAAAGAGCCAGGTAGTCCAGCAGCGCAGCACAGCGAATTGATGCAGCCCGAGGACCTCCCCCCGCTGCTGCACAGCCCTTCCGAGAAACTCGAGGTGGAGATCGGCTGTGGAAACGGCCACTTCATGGTCGAATACTGCCTGAAAAACCCAACCACTCTGTTCATCGGGGTGGAGATAAAGAAAAAACGCTGTCTGAAAGCTCAGAGAAAAATCGACAAACGTGGTCTATCCAATGCCCGGGTTATCCATGGATCTGCAGAGGATGTTCTCAAAATACTGCCCGACAATTCGGTTGACAGCTTCCACCTGTACTTTCCGGATCCCTGGCCCAAGGCCAGACACAGACGCCGTCGTTTTTTTCGACGCGGGAATATTGAAACACTCCGGCGAAAACTCAAAACAGGCGGTTTCATCTTCTTCATAACCGATTACTTCGACTACTATTTCCACACAAAGGTCCTCTTTCTCCTTCACGACGGTATCAGCTTATCCAATCGCTCCCCCAGCACCTCGGTCTATCACTCCGTATTTGCCCAGCGATTTGCAGATAGGGACAAAGAGGTGCGAAGCCTCACTGTGCGGAAGACCGCACCTTCGGAGCGGAAGACTGTGCGCGCAACGCGCACATAAGCACCTTCGGAGCGGAAGACTGTGCGCGCAACGCGCACATAAGCACCTTCGGAGC
>CAZPPB010000009.1:14853-49368 GCA_964588355.1 uncultured Spirochaetaceae bacterium
CGGAGCGGAAGACTGTGCGCGCAACGCGCACATAAGCACCTTCGGAGCGGAAGACCGCCCGAGTGGCAGAGGATACTCGGATATAGCTAGCGGATGATGAGATGCCAGATCAAAAGCAGGATGAAAAGGTTCAACGTTAACGCGGAAAAAACGCCGGCGGCGGAGAGTAGAGCGAACATACGGGCTCGGCGATTACAGCTCTGAGCAAGAACTGCAGGATCACCGGTCACCAAAACGAGCTCCGCCATCGGGTCCCGGGGTGTTTCCATCCACCGCTGCCCGTTTTTTTCTCTGTACGTTCCAAAAAGAAACACCTCCTCGATTCTTCCTTCCCTCACCGAGGGCAGACTGGCACTGCGGATGATCAGCTCCCCTTCGATCAACAGATCGGCATCCTGAGTGCAGAGGTAGGTTTCACCGGTCGGCAGGATTACGCTGGACTCAGACTGCAGCGATTTGGATTCCGGGTAATAGCGCAGAGGCAGGCGAAGCAGATCCCTCTCCGCCCTCAGCATTCTCGCCCGTTTCCAGAAAAATCTGTACAGGTAGTAGAGGACAAAGCCCGGCGGCAGCAGCCCGGAAATGGGGAAACAAGCCAGAGAAAGGGCGAACAGCACCGGCAGACTCGACGGGGTGGAGCGCAGGAAGATGTAGGCCAGCAACACCATGCAAAACGCACCGGTCAAAAGGGAGGCAAGGGTGAATTGATTCCAGTATTCATTTCTCTGCCGCCCCCCCCAAACGGCCCGCTGCACGATCGTGTTCCTCTCCCCGTCGTACAGAACCACCAGAAGCGGATCTTTGCCCCGGGATCGGAATACCGCCCGGCCTTCCTCCGAGTACAGCTGACCGGCGATAAATATCTGGGTCCCCGCGGGAAGGGAGAAGATCTGATTCCAGGAAACCAGAGCCAGCTGTTCGTCAGGCACCTCCTCCTGCAGCCGTTCCACAGGCAGAGTCCGGGGACCGGCGGGAAAGGAGGGCAGGAAGTAAAGTTTCGCCTGGGTCAAATCCGCTTCGACCGTGAAACTGCCGTTGTTGATCCAAATGCTGTTTTCTCCCTGGATCGCTTCCAGCTGTCCGAACACGCGGTATCGACCCAAGAAATCTCCGGTACGGGACAGATCGGAATAGCTCAGAAAGGGATATAGAGAGCTCTCCGCAACACGCCGGCGAAACAATCTCCATCGGGATCGGACGAAGAACGCACCGATCCCGGGGATGAGTCCAAAGAACAGAAATGCCACTGCAAACACCAGGATGATCGAGCCAGGCTCACCAGACATACTTCATCCTCACCCCGGCCGTAATCGCCTCAGGTTGTCAAAGCTCGACATATACAGTAGGCTGAAGCTTACCATGATAGAAAGATTAATAGTAGGTCCGATGGAGACCAACTGCTACCTCTACTCGAATGGAAAGAAGGAGTGCATCGTAATCGATCCGGGTGGCAGCGAGCTGCACATCGTCTCCAGCATCAACATGCTGAAGATGATTCCGGCGGGCATCGCTCTCACCCATGGGCACTTTGATCATACCGCTTCAGCGGGAAAATTAAAGAACTTTTACAGCAAAGAGGGCATCGATATACCTATAGCCATCCACAAAGCAGACAAGAACTTCCTCGGCAAGAAATCCGCCAAAACCAACCGGGAGACTCTGAAGGATCTTGGATTGCCAGACCCGGAAGAATTTGCGGATTTTTTTTCCGACCTTCCTGAACCGGATGTGATCCTCAAGGAGGGAGACACCGTGTTCAATACGGACCTCGTTGTCCTGGAGACACCGGGGCACACGAAGGGCTCGATCTGCCTTTACAGCGAAAAAGACTCCCTGCTGTTTTCCGGAGACAGCCTCTTCTTCATGAGCATCGGCAGAACGGATCTTCCGGGGGGGGACGAAAAAACCCTTCTCGAGGCGATTCGCAGCAAGATCCTCACGCTCCCGCCGGAGACCCGGGTGTTCCCCGGTCACGGATTGGACACAACGATCGAAAGAGAGATCAAGGGAAATCCCTTTTTCCGCCTTCCTCATTAGAAGGCTTCACACCCCCGTCGGCCCCTCGCCCCTGTCCTCCCCCTCCCTGAACAGCTCTTTGAGGTAGGGATGCCGTTCTATCTCCCGGGAAACACTCTTTTCGAGGTTTTTCTTCACCAGTATCAAGTCAGCCTGAACCTTGCCCCGCCAATCATACCCGCAAGATAAGCATTTGGAGAAGGTTTTTGCCGGCTCGGCGTGGCGATGATGAAAAACCATTTCCGACCCGCATTGGGGGCAGGGCTCCTCCATATACACCGTATCGATGATTATTTCGTGCAGATCATCCAGCTCAGCAGGTTTCAGCAGATAGAAACTCTGGTGCACGCCGACGATGTTTGAAAACAGAAGAATATTTCCTCCATCGAGAATCAGCCTGCTGATCGAGCCACCGGCGATCCTGACACCGGGAAGGGTAAGGCTTCTCTTGCCGCCCCCGGCCAGAGGCTCGAAGAACTCCACCTCATCTCCCTTTCGAATCCATTCGGGCAGGATCGAGTGATAGCTGCCCTTGACTGCGGAGAAGAAAAACCATCCTTCCCTGCCATCCGAGTGACGCCTCCCCCGTATCTTGATTGCGGGAAGTTCGTCTATGCGCGTGTCTTCGGAAATGAGTTGCTTGTTCGCCGGAAAGATATAGGGATTTTTCACGAATAAAACCAGTATGTACCGGCTCAGGCAGTCAGGTCAATCAGCATACCGGTTTCCGGATAGATACCACCGAAGGAGGAGGGGAACTGCAGGATATGAGTCCGGAGCCGGGTCTGCAGACTGTCGATCAACGGATCGATGGCCTGCGCATCGAGATCCCTCAAACGTTGCGCCGAGGGGACCGGCTCGGAATAGCGCAGAAGGCGGTCGATCAGATTGTCGAGAACACGGAGCTTGAACAGTGGTGCGCCCCCGTTGCTCGCAGGCACGCCCCGGACATGCTTGAAACGAGCATACACGGTGTGGGCTGGATTTACGGGAACGGTAATCCGCCCGCTTTTCATGTTCTGAATGCGGATAACGTCGAGAAAAAACCCGGGCTTCGCCGCAGAGACGTTTTGTATCATAGCCGATACCGTAGACCTTCAGTTTCTAGTATCGGAAAATCGCAGCGGCTCGATTAGATGCTTCCGGTGGGTGGTCTCAGCGGTTGCGGCGTTCCTCGGATGACTTGCAATCGATGCAAAGAATCGCGTAGGGTATTGCCTTCAGTCGTTCCTCCGGGATTTTCTTCCCGCAGCTCATGCACACACCATAGTGCCCGTTCTCCATCCGTCCCAGCGCTGAATCGATCAATTGCAGCCTCTTGATCTCCTGCGAACCCAGAACCTCCAAGATTCGTCTATCTATGTCGTCAGCGGCGATGTCGGCGAGATCCTTGGGTTCCATGTCATCGACGATCTCCTGGAACTCATCGCTTTCAGATGCGAGCTGCCTCAGGATCTGTTCCTTTATATCCAGCAGCTTCTGCTTCATCGCCTGTTTGAATGTCGTACTCATTCACACCTCTACAGTAGATAGGGTCTGTTGCCGGAGGAAGAATATGAACCAAAACCACAAATTTGTCAACCTTTTCGGGTCGACCTTCTTACGTTGATTTCACCGGATTGACCGTTTTCGCATCAAGCACAGACAGGATCAGTGAATGGATGCACTTCAACCGACCCGGCGCAGGTGGGGGTGAAAAAAAAATCGACAACTTGACAAAGAAACATCTCCCGTCCTACACTCCGGAGTCAAGGAGCGAGGGCTTGGCAAAAGAAGAAGCGATAGAAGTAGAAGGTGTGGTCAAAGAATCACTGCCCAACACGATGTTTCGTGTGGAGATCAAAAACGGGCACGTGATCCTGGCACATCTTTCAGGAAAGATGAGAAAACACTACATCCGCATTGTTCCGGGAGACAAAGTGAAAGTCGCCCTTTCCCCCTACGATCTTACCCGGGGACGCATCATCTACAGAGAACGGTGAGGCTTATCGCCAGCCTTTTCGCAGGACAACCCAGGTAGCACCACGCCCCCCGTGCTTGCGCTCCGCAGACCCGAACGCTCCGGCATAGGGTGATTTCTCCAGATATCTGCGCACCACCCCCTGCAGCACCGGTTCACCCTGAGAGTGATGCCCCTTGCCGTGGACAATCAAAACCTTTTGTAAACCTCTGCGCCTGCACTCGAGCACGAAATTTTCCAGCGCCTGCTCAGCCTCGCGGCTGTTCATCCCGTGCAGATCCAAAGTTGCCTGAGGCTCCTGTGCCTTATGCCGGGGCTGCGGCGGTTTCGACCGCTCATGGTCTTCCTTCGATTCTTTTGGAGGATAGCGGGATAGCAGCTCCTCCATGTCCAGCCGTCCTGCCGAAGGCGTACCCGCCTGTTCCTTTTCCCAGGCATCCAGTATTTCCTTGAAGTCCATGACGTTCTCTACGCTCTTTCAATCGATGAGTATCGTGTCCCTGCGTACCCACCCCTCTATCTGTGACGGGGTTTCCACCAGATAATACCCCCCTGTTTGGCCCTTGATCCACAGGCTGGTCCCCGCAGGAAGCTCGAACCAGGATTTCGAATCCTCCTCCGGCACCCGGGACAGCTCACCTTCCTCGGAAACGACCACGCCCACCGATCGAGATCCAAGGGAGATACGCCCCAGGAAAAAGGCCAGACAACCCAACGCCACTATGGCCACAAGAACCAGGGAAATGAGAAAATGAACTCTCTTCGTGCGTATCACAAAGGCCCACAGGAGGAAGGCCGCATTGGCAAAGATCAGTAGAAGCAGATAGGCAACATCCGCATGGACCGGAAAGGGCGGCGCGACCTGCCCGGCTAGGTTGTAGTGCCGCTCCAGAGCCTGTAAAGCGCCACGCACCTGTCTGTCCGCCGGTGCCAGGCGAAGACTTCGGCGGAAATAGTGAACCGCATACCCCGGCTGTCCCATATAATGGGACAGCACCCCGAGATTGTAGAGAATAGCAGAATTGCAGGGCAGCTGGTTTTGCGCCTCCGTGTAGGTTTCCATGGCTTCGCCGTAGTGCCCGGAGGCGAAGCTCTGTTCAGCCTGCCGGATGAGGGCGGATCGATCCGGCTCGGTGGAACCGAGAAGAAACAGGAGGCTGAAGAAGAACAGCTTCGGGTAGCTGCGGGTGAACAGGGCAAAGACAAGAAACAACGATCCCGGCAGCGCAAACAGCAGGTTCAGAGGGTTGCTGTAATGCTGCTTGCAGTCTGATCTCTCCACCTCTGGGTATTCTTTGAGGGACAATTCGAGCACTTCCCCGTCTGCAGCGGCGCCCACCTCCCGATCCTCAATGGAGGGTTGGAGGTCTTGGGAAAACCCGGTTGTGCTCCCAAACACAAACAGGAACGCTACCAGTCCTGTTCGAAGCGTTCTTGCGAGGGTGCCGATACCCATGCTGGCCGTTCCTCCCTGTGTATTGATTCTAGCAAATTATCCCTCTGCGGATCCTCGGGCTCTTCTGCGCTGCCCTGAAGAGTTTCGGGCCGACCCCGGCTACCGGAGGCCGAATCCGCGGCGGCTGCCTTCTCCATCGCCTCGAGACTCAGTTCAAGGTTGATTTTTGCGTCCCAGCTGTCCGCCTTCAGCCGAAGAGCCTGAACGAAACTGGCCGCAGCTTCCCGATAGTCGCCGATTTCATAGCGCGCCACCCCCAGGTTGAAATAGCAGCGGTAGAAAAGCTCCCGATCCCTGCGACCCAATTCAGCCGGAAGCTCTCCGAAACCTTCGAGGGTCCGATTCAGTACTCGTATTCCCGGATTGATCTCACCCAGGGAGACGTACAACGTGCCCAGGTCGTAATCGATCCAATCTTCCCAATCCCCTCCCCTCTGTTTTGCCTGCAAGTATCTGTAGGTGGCCAGCGCGTCTTCACCACTGCGAAACAGCAGATTGCCCCGCAAAATCTCGACGCTTGCCCCAGTCCCCGAACAGGAAGTCAGAACCAGCAGAATCGGGAACAACAGAATTGCCGCTGCCCTGCGAGTCATAGAACCTTTTTCCATCGTAGCGCCTTGACCGCCAACGACAGGCAAAGAAACAGGAGGGAAATAAAAACCAGAAGGCGGAAACGATCCTTCTTTTCACGCCTCATTCCGAGCACCATGTTCCCCTCCGCCTGGGCTTTCATCGCTCCCAGGATCTCATCCGGCATATCCCGATCCTCCTCCAACAGACGGAACAGCCTGCCCCCGGTGATTTCAGCGATCCTGTCCAACTCCTCTATCCGGGGTCGGCTCATCACGGGATTTCCGTCGCTGTCCGACAGCACCTGACCCCCGGGGAGCCTGACGACAGCACCTTCATCTGTTCCCACCGCCACCACATATACTGGAATCTTGGCGGACCGGGCTTCCTCCGCCGCAGCCAATGGATTTCCGGAATGATACTCCCCATCACTGAAAAGCAGGATACTCCGGTAGGTTTGGGCGGAGGAGGGAAAACTCTCCAGGGACTGCCGGATCCCGTCCTCCAGCCCGCTGCCCGGATCGGTCATCACCGAGGGACCGACATAGCGCAGGGCTGTTTCCAGGACGTAGCGGTCCTCGGTCAGGGGAATCAGCCGAAACGCCTGACCCTTGAACACGACCAGGGCGATGCGCACACCCTCCAGTTCCGCGACGGTTCGGCGAATTGTACGGATAGAATACTCCAGCCGAGAAGCAGAGCCCTGCCCGGCCAGCATGCTGTTGGAAACGTCCAAACAGATCACCAGTTCCTGCCCCGAGCGTCGTTCTTCGACGAGATGCTCACCCCAGCGGAATCCCGCCAGGGCCAGCACGGAGGCCGTGAAGAAGAGCGTTAAAAACAGGAAGGAGAAGAAACTCTTGAATACGTAGACATCAAGAAGCTTCGCCGAGCGCCATCTTCCCCCCAAAGCCTGCAGGGTAGACCGCCCTCTCCTGAAATCGATCCTCCAGGCCAAAGCGATCAACGGGAAGAGGAAAAAAAGGAATAGGACAGCGGGTCGGTCGAACATGGTCCTTACAGCAGCTCTCCTATCACGAGTTTGCTCATGAACACACAGAGCAGAATGACGGCGAACCCGACGAAAATAAAAGCCCTATGCCGGGGCTGGCGTTCTATGAAAACCGCCACCTCCTGCACCCTGCTCTCCAGGCTGTCGATCTCCTGAAAGATCGTATTGAGAATTCCCAGTGTACCGGAATGAAAATAACGACCGCCGGTTTCACTGGCCATACGTTTTAGTAGTTCCTCGTTCAGCTTTCCCTCGTACACGCCTCGCACCTCTTTGCCGCTTTGCGGATGGACAAACTGAATCGTGGTCTCACCCTCAGAGCCGATTCCGATCGAGTATATGCGGATTCCCATGGATGCAGCCACTTTGGCAGCTCGATCCGGTTCGATATCACCGGCGTTGTTGTCCCCGTCGGTGATAAGGATGATGACTTTTTCATCCGCGCTGGAGTCTTTCAGATGCACAGCGGCCAAGGCAACCCCCGTACCGATCGCGGTCCCGTCCCCCAGGGCCATGACCCGTACGGAATCCAGGGCTTGCCCCAGAAACGAATAGTCGAAAGTCGGCGGAACCCGCAAAGCGGCCTCCGCCCCGAATATAACCAAGCCGATGGCATCATTTTCTCGTCCCCAGATGAAATCGCGTACTACCTCCCGGGCCGCATCGAAGCGGGTAATCGTTCCGACATCCTGGGCGGACATGCTCGGAGATACATCCAGAACAACCATCAGATCCAATCCCCGGCTGAGGTACCTTCGCTGCTTCTCAATGTTTACTGGTCCGGCCAGGGCTATAATGAGAAGGGAGAACCCGATCCAGAACAGCACGCGGGTGATGATCAAAAACACCCGCCTGGGGGTAGCGGCAATGGTGAAGCGGTCGCCGTTCCAGTTGCTGAAGGTGAAGGATATCTTCCCGCCTCGGGCTCTGCGGTAGTACAGCAGATAGACGAGCACGGGAACGATCAGCAAAAGCAGCAGAACCTCTGGGTGATCAAACCTCCACATGGGTAATCCGCTCCTCCACCTGTTCAACGATGCTGCCGGCGGTCTTCAAACTTCGCTCCATCTCCCGCCTGTTAGCCCGTTTTCCGGAAAATTTGATCAGATCCGCCGCCTTGAGCATCTCGTGAATGCGCTCGGAAACGGATTCCTCCAATCCTGCCGCTTTCAGGCTCCCTGCGATCTCCCCGGTAGTCGCGCTCATCAGAGGCATGGACAGCCTCTCGCTGAGGTAGCGGCGAATCGCGAGGGAGAGAAGGATGAAAAAGGTCTTTCCCTCCATCGATGTTCTCCCGCTGGCGAGCTGGTTCAAGCTTTTGCGCGCGTGCAAATACGGCAACCGGCGGATCCGGGCTTCCCGGATCCTGGTGAATCCCCGGATCCCATAGCGCAGCAGGAAATACAGCAGCAGGGGCACACCAACTCCGACCGCCAGGAAGGTGAGCAATCTGAGCCAAGTCAGGGGCAGATTAAGCTGCCGCCGTGGTCCCCGCAGGGCGTCGGCCTGCTCCAACTGCAGGGCGGAGCGGGTTTTCACCAGAAGTTCGCCGGTGTTCAGGTCCCCCAGTCGCAGAGGAGGAAGCACCGTTTCCCCGCTATAAAAGGGGGTGAAGAATATGCGAACCAGAACCTCCCCCGATCCGCCGGGAGGCCGCCTATCCTGTACTTCGATATCATGAAATTCGATCCAGGCGTGTACAGGCCGCTGAACCGGAGGCTCCACCGCCACCGCGGCGGAAAGATCGTAGGTCAGCCTCAACTCCACCCGGTCTCCGACGAAGAAGCGGGGCGGAAGGAAGACCGCCTCCATCAGCGAACTTTGAGAAAAGACCGGCCAGATTGCGAGGAAGACCAGCAAAACGGCCAGGGCAAGGGCTTTCACGAGGCCCGCCTCCGCCGTCTGAAGAAACGCAGGATCTCGACCCCCGGATCGTCGGAGGTACTCAGTGTCAGGGTCTCCACTCCCCTCCGGGCGCAGCCGGCCTCCCAGGCCGCCTGCTTACCCTGCCAGTAGCGTTCGTAGGATTGTCGGAACGAAGAGGATCGACCGTCGGCAAACAGGACCTCCCCGCTTTCAGGATCCTCCAGCTCGATGATCCCGGTCCTGGGAAAGACGGTGTCCACGGGATCGACGATTTTCACAGCTACGCAGTCGTGCTTGCGCGCCAGCAGGGACAGAGAATCCCAGTAGCCTTGGGTTCGGAAATCCGAAATGATGAAGCAGATGCCGCGGCGCTTCAAATTGCGATAGACCCCTTTGAGGGCCAGATCCAGATCGGAACCCCTCCCCAGGGGTTCAAACTTGAGCAGTTCATGGATCAAACTGAGGATATGCTTACGTCCCTTGCCCGGCGGAAACCACTTCTCGATCCTGTCGCTGAAAAAAGCCCCCCCCACCCGGTCGTTGTTCTTAACCGCCGCCAGGCTCAAGATCGCAAAAACATGAGCCGCATATTCATTCTTGCCAATCTCCCCGGAACCTGAATACAGAGACGCCGATACGTCCACCACGTTGAAGAGAATGATCTCCCGTTCTTCCCGGAAGATCTTGGTGTGGGGCAGACCCATGCGGGAGGTTACATTCCAGTCGATGGTCCGCACATCGTCCCCGGCTACGTATTCACGGACCTCGTCGAACTCGATTCCCTGACCCCGGAAGATCGAACGGTAGCGGCCGCCCAGCAGCTGGTCCACCAGTTTGGCAGCGACCAGCTCGATCTGCCGAACCCGGCGGAAAAAGGACAGATCCTCCATTGCCGCTAAGGAACGTCTACGCCTCTGAGGATTTCGGTGATGATCTGGTCCGTGGATAGATCTTCCGCCTCGGCTTCGTAGGTCAGGATGATCCGATGACGCAGAACCGCCGGGGCCAAAGCCTTGACATCCTCGGGGATGACAAAGGTTCTGCCTTCCAACAGAGCCTTCGCCTTGGCACAGCGGAACAGACAGATCGAGGCGCGGGGGGATCCTCCGTACTCGATGAAGCGTACGAAATCCCCCTTCTCCCGATCCTTCTCACGGCTGGTTTGAACCAGGCTGACGATATACTCCTCGATCCGCGGATCCACGTGGATCTTCCGCACCGCCGATCTCAAGCGTTCGATTTTGTCTTTATCCAGCACCTTACGAATCCGAATGTCCGACTTCACCCCCACCCGTTTGAGGATATCCTTCTCCTCCGAAAAGCTGGGATAGGGCACGTACAGTTTGACGATGAAACGATCCAGCTGGGCCTCCGGAAGCGGGTAGGTTCCTTCGTGCTCGATCGGGTTCTGGGTGGCCAAGACCAGGAACGGATCGGCCAGCTGATAGCTTTCGGTGCCCAGGGTCACCTGCCGTTCTTCCATAGCTTCCAGCAGCGCCGATTGCACCTTGGCCGGAGAGCGGTTGATCTCGTCGGCAAGTATGATATTGGTGAAGATCGGTCCTTTTCTGGGGATGAAATCCCCGGTTTGAGGACGGTAGATCATCGTCCCGATCAGGTCCGCCGGCAGCAGGTCCGGGGTAAACTGGATCCTCTTGAACCCCGAGTCCAGAACCTCGGCCAGGGTCTTGACGGCCAGGGTCTTGGCCAGACCGGGAACCCCCTCCAGCAGGACATGCCCCTCTGTCAACAGACCGGTCATCATCCCCTCCAGCATATCCCTCTGCCCGACGATTCGTTTGGATACCTCCTGGAAGGTCTGCTGCAGCAGCTCTCCGGCCTGCTCCACCAACGCTTCGAGGGAACTCTTCTTGTCCTCCATCGTGGCTAAACCTTTCAGCTTCTGTAATCGGCGTTTTCTTTCACATACTGGTAGGAAAGATCGGCGCCCAGCACCTCGGCCCGTCCTTGTCCGGCTCCAAGATCAACCTTCAGTACGACCTGTCGATCATGAGCGGGAAATCCCCCTGCGGTTGGATCCAGGGCGCATTCTTCGAGGTATCGATTCAAGCGCGACTCCTTTTCGGTGTCCAGACGAAAACAGCCGTCTGAGAATATCTCCACACCCCCCATGCTCACCCGCAGTCTGTTCACCTGGAGGGCAAAACCGGAGGCGTCGGCGAAATCCCCCAGAGCGGCAACGATTCGACCCACGTTCGGATCGTTGCCGAACACTGCCGTCTTGACCAGGGGAGAGTTGACAACGGCCTTGCCGGCTGCCGCGGCGAGCCTCTCATCGACAGCACCCGCCACACAGACCCGGATCACGTGCCCCACCCCCTCGCCGTTTCGCACCACATCCTCGGCCAGGCGGGCACAAACCTTCTCCAGAGCCGCCCGAAACTCCTCTTCCGGCACCGCCGGCTTGGCCTCCGAGCTGAACAGCAGGGCCATATCGCTGGTACTCTGATCACTGTCCACCGAGATTCGGTTGAACGTTCTTCCGGCGCACTCCCCCAGACAGCGCTCCAGCTGCTGCCGTTCGATGCCTATATCGGTCATGAGAAAGACGAGCATCGTACCCATATGAGGCTCGATCATACCGGCGCCCTTGGCAACTCCCAGGATGTGTCCCTGTCCCACTTGCTGCCTGTGTATCTTCGGGTAGGAATCCGTGGTCATGATGGCCCGGGCCAGGGGCAGTACGCCGTCCGCGTTCAGCCCCTCTACCAACCGGGGCAGGGCGGCTCTCATCTCCCGGACCGGGAGCTTCCAACCGACGATCCCCGTGGAGGCGGGAATGACCCGCTGCCCCGGCTCGCCGATCAGCTGACCCAAAGCATCGCAGAGCAGCTCCGCGTCCTCCACACCCCCCTCGGCTCCGACGTTGGCGATCCGATTGTTTATCAGCACCGCCCTCAAACTTTTCTCCTCGATCCGCCGGCGGCCGATCAAAATCGGGGCACCGCAGAAACGATTGTTCGTGAAAACCCCGGCGAAACCGGAAGAAGGCTCATCCAACACAATACACGCCAGATTCATGGAGAGCTTCTGTCCCCGCTCCAGGGATTTGAACTCTAAAGAGGTGGTGGCAACTGAAAATCCTTCCGGCAGCCCGGATCGGTGCTCCAGCTCCCGCAGGTATTCTTCCTCCGATTGAAAAGCAGCCATAGGCCCCAGTGTACAGATATGCCTCGATCAGCTCAAGAGAGCTGATCAGCGCCTGCGGATCGTTACAAGAACGGGCAGGTGATCCGAGGTCCCGCTGCCGGCGCCCCGTGCGCCCCGGCGCCAGCGCCTCGGGAAACCGCTCTGCGGATCGACGAGGAACCTTGACCGCACCACCTGGAAACTCCCCGGAACGTAGAAGAATCCCTCACGATCGAACAGGCCCGGAGAAAGCAGAATACGATCCGGTGTCTGCCAGCGGCCTTGGTACACCGAGCTGCCCCTCTGCTCGGGCGGGAGCTCGTACCAGGGTTCGTACATCACCACCCTGCCGCCCCGAACGCCGGCACGTTTCGGGTCCGGGGTGATGAACAGAACGTCTATCCCAGCCGAGCTGTCCTGAGTTTCAGCGGGGCGATCGGAGGCGGTGGCGGTAAGGTAACGCCCCTCGGCCTGATCGTACTCATCGAGGTTTTCATTCAAATCCCCGAGAACGAGCAGGTCGGCTTCCGGGGACGACCGGAGGATCCCCCGGAGTCTTTCAGTCAGGACCCCGGCCGCCTGTCTGCGGGCGGCGGCAGTCTGCTCCACCCCGCCGCTCTTCGACTTCCAGTGGTTGTTGAACAGGTAGAGGACCGATCCCTCGTACTCGACCTGCAGCTCCAGGATATAGCGAAGCGGCACACCGGCGAAGCTTCCGACTTCATGAACCCGGCTGCGCACGATGGGAATCCTGCTCAGACAGGCCACGGTGGTGGCCGCCTGCTGATGAGGAACGAACACGAGGTATCTGTAACCGAAACGCCGCAGATGGCGATCCCGCAGCTCCCGCAGAGCAAGCTCACTCTCTATCTCCTGGAGACAGAGGATGTCCGGCCCGCGGGAGGAACTCGCCTTGACGGCTCGGGCGACCGCTGATAGTTTCCGGCTGTACTGCTGCGCAGTCCAGAACTCTCCGCTGTACTCGGGATACTCCCGTCCTTCGTAGCGGTCATCGAAGAGATTCTCCACATTGTAGCTGGCCACTACGATATATTGCCCGCAGGAACAGAGACACAGAATTACAATAAAAAGAAAGACCGGAGCTGCCTTTCCGGACATCAAGGATTCTGTTCGACTACAGCTCGTCCCTGTTGCTGATGATCTTCGAAATAAGCCCGTACTCCAGGGCCTCTTCCGCGTTCATCCAGTAGTCCCGGTCGGTATCCTTCTCGACCTTGTCGAGCTTCTGGCCGGTTTCCGCGGAGATGAGCTTGTTGATCTTTCGCCGCAGCTTGTCCAGCTCTTTGGCGTGGATCTCGATCTCCGTGGCCACGCCCCGCATTCCGCTCAAGGGCTGGTGGATCAGATAGTGGGAGTTCGGCAGGGCGATGCGTCTTTCCTTGGGTGCAGCCAGAAGGATGATCGCCGCGGCGCTGGCAACCAGCCCCATGCCGATGATGATGACGTCGGGCTTGATGAAACGCATCATATCGAATATCGCAAAACCCGCATCCGCGTCTCCTCCCGGAGAATCGATGAAGACCTTGATCGGGTCCTCCCCCTGATCTTCCAGCAGGATCAGCTGCCGGATGATCCGCTCACCCAGGGACTTGTTGATCTCCCCGGACAGCAGGATGTTGCGGGTTTTTAAAATCTTTTCGATCAGATTGGATTCGGGCTTCTTGTTCTCTCCCTGCTCCTCCTCTTCTTGAAGATGAAACAGGTGATACAGATTTTTGTCACTCATAGATTCAGAATATATTGAAACCGGCGGGAATTTTCAACAAGCAGCGCCCTGCTGAACCGTTTTTAGGCATTGCTAGGCTGCCCGCCTGGGGTTTACAATCTTGACGATTCCTCCGTATCTCAGGAATCACCGCTCGAGGAAAATCCAACAAAAATGAGGAGTGCGGATATCATGAAAACACGAATCGCAGTTATCGGTGGAAGCGGATTGTATCAACTGGAAGGTGCCGAGCTGATCGAAAGGATCGAGGTACCCACTCCCTTCGGCCTGCCCTCCGAGCTCATCTCCATCGTCAAGGTGGGAGATCAGAACCTCGCCTTCCTGCCGCGTCACGGCAAAGGGCACCGGATCCTGCCCACCGAGGTTCCCTCCAAGGCCAACATCTGGGCTCTCAAGTCTCTGGGGGTCGAACAGATCCTCTCGGTCTGTGCGGTGGGCTCCCTGCGGGAGGAAATGAAACCGGGGAACTTCGTTCTCTGCGATCAGCTGATCGACAGAACCCGAAACCGGGCCTTGAGCTACTTCGGGGAGGGGCTGGTAGGCCACGTCCCCTTTGCCGAGCCGTTCTGTTCGGGAATGAGGGAGATCATCGCCGGCATCCTCAAAAACGGCACCCACCCCTTCCACGAACGGGGCACCCTGGTCACGATGGAGGGTCCCCTGTTCTCGACAAAGGCGGAATCGCATCTGTACAGGAGCTGGAACGCCGATCTGATCGGCATGACCGCCTTGCCTGAGGCCAAGCTGGCCCGGGAGGCGGAAATCTGCCTGGCCATCGTGGCCATGGTGACCGACTACGACTGCTGGCGCGAGGCGGAGGAGAGCGTCAGTGTGGAGATGGTCCTCGAGGTGATGAATGATAACACCCGGACCGTCCAGAAAGTGATCCCCGCGATCGCAGCTGCCCTGAGCTCCCGGGTTGAATGCAGCTGCCGCAGTGCGGCAGCCGGGGTGTTCGTCACCGATCCGGCCCTGGTTCCCTACGAGACCAGGCGGAAACTCTGGATGCTGTACGGCGGAAAGTACTGGAAGGAGATGTTACTTTAGATCCAGGGCATCCAGCTCAAGCGGAAAACCGTCGCTCTTCCAGGCAACGAGGTCGCCCGCCCGCTCGGCTATGAGCAGCCCTTCGGCATCGGGAAACTGCCCCAGCAGATCCAGTCCATCCTCGGGACCGAGGACGAATACGGCGGTGGACAGGGCATCGGCCAGCGCACAGGTGGGGGCGACGATCGTTACCGAAACCAGCGACCGAGCCGGAAAACCGCTGCGGGGGTCGAGTATGTGGTGGTAGCGCACGCCCCCCTGTTCGAAGTAGCGTTCGTAGTCCCCGGAGGTCACCACCGCAATCCGCTCTCCCTTGCCCCCCAAGTTCAACACCCCCAGGACGTCCTGGCTTTCCCGGGGATTGCGGATGGCGATCCGCCACGGGGTGCGTCCCTGTTTCAACCCGGAAACCAGGATATCCCCGCCCGCATCGAGCAGGAAATCCTCGTATCCCTGTTCGAGCAGATAATCGGAGGTCAGATCGACCACCGCTCCCTTTGCGATCCCCCCCAGATCGAAGCCGATCCCCTCGGGCAGCACGACCAGCCCATCCCCGCCGATTGTAACTTTCGAATAATCCACCCGGCTGCGGGCCTGCTCGATCTGGGGCTCCGTCGGCAAGCGTCCTCCCGCGTCGAAGGACCACAACTCGGTCAGCGCAAGGACCGTCGGGTCGAAAGCCCCGCCGCTGGCAGCGGCCACGGTCTGGGCGGTCTGCAGCACGCCGAGCACTTCCTCAGGGATTATCCCCCGGCCGCAGCGGTTCAGCAGACCGATAGCCCCCTGCTCCTGCCTGTGGTCGAACTGCCAGGCCTTTCGCTCCGCATAAGTGAACAACTCCTGCCAATCCGGCTCTCCGGAGGCGGACACCAGCACCGTAAAGGTCGTGGACATGGCGAAGCGGGTCTGCCGGTGCAGGGGAACCTGGCAGGAGATGAGCGTCCCGGCCAGGAGGACGGACAGGAGGATTACAGGGAAGGCGGCTGACAAAACTCGGCGCAATGGACGAACCTCTGATATCGGATCTGTTGTGACGATCCCCTCACGGAGCGGTCTCTGAATGAACAGGAAAGAACGCGGAAATCGCCTCTTCGAAAATCACCGGCGTTTCTTGAAAATTAGTGATTTACCATCTAATATTCAAGCCGGTATCACCAAGTGAAAGCAGCTTTCGTCGGGCTGGTAGGAAGACCCTCCAGTGGAAAATCCACGCTGATCAATCGAATCTGTGGACAGAAGGTATCCATCATCTCACCTGTTCCGCAAACCACCCGCAATCGAGTGCGGGGGATCTACTCATCCGAGCGGGGACAGCTGGTGTTCGTGGACACCCCGGGCTTCCACCTTTCGGAGAAGAAAATCAACCTCCATCTCAAGGAACTGGCCACCCGTACGCTCTCGGAAGTAGAGATCATCCTCTATCTGATCGATGTGTCCCGACCGCCGGGGGAGGAAGAACGGGCCCTGATCGAGCTTCTCCGTGGTCCGGAGAAAAAGGTGATCGTGGCCTTGAACAAGATCGATGTCGGTGAAGGTCACGTAGAGGAAACGAAGGAGGAGCTGAATCAAAAGTTGAACCAGGCCCCCGTCCATCTGATCTCCGCCCTCACAGGCCAAGGTGTCGATGCGCTCCTGGAGCTCATCTGGGAACGGGCCCCGGAGGGGCAGCGCATGTACCCGGAGGAATACTATACGGACCAGAGTCCGGAGTTCCGGATCGCCGAGATCATCCGGGAGAAAGCGATTCTGCAGACCCGTCAGGAGGTCCCCCACTCGCTGTTCGTTGATATCAGCGACATGGAGATGAAGGATGACAACAACTACCTGTGGGTACGGGGCTTTATCTACGTGGAGAGAGAGACCCAGAAGGGGATCGTCGTGGGTAAGGGGGGGGAGAAGATCAAGAACATCGTCCGCTTAGCCGAGCTGGAGTGCAATCAGCTGTTTCCCTACAGAGTCAAGCTCGATATCCGGGTAAAAACAAGACCCA
Source organism: uncultured Spirochaetaceae bacterium (assembly GCA_964588355.1). GTDB lineage: Bacteria > Spirochaetota > Spirochaetia > SZUA-6 > DRHE01 > JAFGQJ01. The sequence continues at coordinate 31,668 of CAZPPB010000009.1, forward strand.
AATGGCGAAAAGACGAGGGACTGTTGAAGAAGCTCATCACCTGATGAGCGCTTTGATGAGCAGCTCAGCGCCGTGAAGCTTTTCGAACGGATCACGGATACCGTTGACGATCCGAACACCTGCTTCGTATTTCCATCGGAGCTGACCGCGCGGTTTTGGTGCAGGCGGGCTCTGCACTTCTCCAGCCGTAAATCGATCGCCGCGGATCGTTTCCTCTCCTGGGACCAGTTCAAGGAGAGCTGTTTCATCTACGATTCACCGGGCCGGCCGGTGAATCGGGCGGTCCGCCTGCTGTTCTGCAGAAGGAAGTTGGAGCAAAACCGCCGGCGCCCCTTTCTGCGGCAGATTATCCCCCCTAAATACGCCGGACAACCACTCATCTTCCTGGAATCCCTGCAGCGTCTTCTCCCCGTGCTGCACCGCCTGCAGGCCGTCAGGGCCCGCTGGCCCCGCTTCAGTCGGGATAAGCTCACAGACCTGGAAGGGCTGTACGCAGACTATCGAGCGTTCCTGGACCGATCGCGGCTGTACGAGCCGGGTTACCAACGGCCCCGATTCTCCCCGGGAAGCCGAAAATATATCCTCTTCTTTCCCGAATTGATCGAAGACTACGGGGAGTTCGCCGATCTGCTGTCGGATCGGGTCGAGGGGGTCCCTGTTCCACCGGGCATTCGGCCGGGCAGCTCTGTGCGGGTGTTCCAGACCCTTCCCGAGGAGATCCGGGCTGCGATCCGGAGAACCGCAGACCTGCTGGACGCGGGAGTCGAACCGCAGCAGATCATCCTGACAGTCGGGCAGCTCCCGGAGCTGGAACCGCTTCTGCGACGGGAGGCGCAGCTGTATTCCCTGCCGCTGCAGTTCCACCTGGGAAAACCGCTGCCCGAGTTTCCCCAGGTCGTGATGCTTCACAAGGCTTACGCCGCCGTGGAATCCTCCTTCAGCCTGATAACCATGAAGGCCCTCCTGCTTTGCCGTTCCATCCCCTGGAAGCAGGGCAGGCTCTGCAGGGCCTTGATCCGTCTTGCCCTGGACGGACGAATCGCGGGCAACACGCCTTCCAAGGACAAATGGACAGCGAGCATCGAATCGGCTCGGCGAAACGGAAACCCCCGCAGGCTGCCCCTGTCCCGGATCTCCGGTTTCTACGCCACCCTCAGGCATCAACTTATGCGGCTGGCCGCCGCAGACACCTTCACCGAGCTGAAAAGTTGTCTGGTCTCCTTCACCGCGGATTTCCTCGATATAGATCATCTGCACGAGGAGGAGGTGAGGATCTTCCAGTTCGCCATGGATACCCTGGACGAGCTCGAACAGGCCGACGATCTGATCGGAGGCGGGTCAGGCGAACCGCTGGACTCAGACACCCCGGCTGGTGGGCGCCCGGCCTTCCCGATCTGGTGGCTGTACCTCGCCCAGCGCCTGTACGTGCCCGGGCGCTACGCCGCGGGTATCTCGGTTTACCCGTTCAGGGTGAGTGAGGGGATGGAGCCGGAGCATCACATCGTGATCAACGCTTCCCAGGCGGCGACCAGCCACACCGTCCGCCGCTATCCCTTTCTAAAGCTTCACGAGGAGCAGCAGATTCCTGAGGTGCAGCGGGAGCTTGCCCCCGCCCACCTTCAGCTTTACAGCCACAGCGGCCGGAATGTCCTGTTCAGCTACGCCCGCCGGGACTACCAGAGATCCAACCTGCCGCCGCCGCTGTTCCTCGCCCAGGACATCCGGACAGAAGAAATCACCGCGCCGGACTGCGAAGATGCCTACGAGCTGGAGCGGAGGGCCTGGGTGGACGGGACCTGTTTTCAGCTGCAGGAGCTGCAGAAGACCGGCTATACCTCGGCGGCAGCCGGGGCGCTGGGGATCAAGGAGATCGACGCGGCAGTACAGGATCTGAAGGACGAGTGCCTGATCCGGGTATTGAGCGAGCGCCTGCGCGACGACGAAGGCCGCTTTCGGATCAGTGCAACCGCTCTGGAGCAGTTCAACCTCTGCCCCTTTCAGTTCCTCTGGGAACGGCTGCTGCGGCTGAGCAGGGAGGAGTTCGAACCGCCGATGATCGACCCGATGGAGTTCGGTGTCCTACTGCACCGGGGATTGGAATTGTTCTTCACCTGGGTATTATCGGACGAAACGAACCCTGCCGGCGCGCTGTCCGCAGATCGCAAAAACGAGTACCGCCGGCGCCTCGGGCGTATCGTCTCCAGGATCTGTTCGGACTACAGCCGAAGGAATCCCACTGTGCTGGAGCCGATCGCCGCGGAAATACGGGGCAGGGTGGAAGAGCTGATTCTGGCCTTCCTGGACGTCGAATTGGAGATGATGGGCGAAGAGAGGGTACAGGGAACCGAGGTTCGCCTCCGAGCCCTGGCGCCGGAGATCGATACGCTTCTTGTCGGCACCATCGACCGTGTCAGCCGCAACCCCAGCGGGTACACCCTCATCGACTACAAGAAGAAATACGTACCGACCCGGGGGGATCTGTTCTCCCGACCAGCGTTGTCGCTGCAGATGCCCTTCTACATTCATCTGATGGATCAGAACGATCAAACCGTAACCCGGGCGGCGTACTACTCTTTCGAGAACAAACGCTACCACTTCGTATTCGGCGGCCCGAAAACAAACATGGGGAGCGCTGAGGACACCCTCCGCAGCGTCGAAGGGCTGAAGCGGCGCATCATCGATATGCGCGAACGGGTTTGCGCCGGAAATTACCAAATCGGGAGCTCGCCGCCGGCGGACTGCAGCCGCTGCCGGCTGCAGGAAATCTGCCGCAGCGGCTACGCCTTGGATGGGTAGGAATATGAACCTTCGCTTCGACAAACAGCAGATCGATGCTGTCCAGGCAGAGCATAACGCAGTGGTGACCGCCGGCGCCGGTTCCGGCAAGACGGCGGTGATATCCGAGCGCTACTGCCGGCTTCTGGAACGAGCTGATATGGGGGTTGACAGCATCCTGGCACTGACCTTCACTCAGAAAGCCGCAGCAGAGATGTACGAGCGCATCTACAACCGACTCCGCAGGGCCCCCGTTCATCTGCGGCGGCACCTGGAAACCTTCGAGCAGGCTCGAATCTCGACCCTGGACAGTTTCTGCGCCGAAATCCTCACCAGCGCCTGCGACCACTTCGGGCTGTCTGAGGATTTTCGCTACGATGAACAGGCTGTTTCCCGTCTTGCCGAGCGGACCAGCCTGGAGTTCATATTGGAAAACCTGGACAGCCCCGCGGTTCAACTCCTGCTCCATATCCACGGCTTCGAGATCCTCTGGAAGGACCTGCTGCGGGATCTGGCCTGCGGTCATCTTCATCTGCCGGGACCGTTCGATTTCCAGGCCATGGCCCGAAGCCAGGTCGATCGCTGCCGCCGGGATCTTGCCGAACAGCTGCTCACTGTCCGTTCCGTAGTCCAGGAGATCCGGGAGCTCGATCCCCGTACCGCCTCCATCAGGCGCGCCCAAGAGACCCTGTCCGATTTCCCCAGGATTGCCGCGCAGCTGGAATCGGATCGCTTCGCGGAAGCGGAGGAGGAGCTGAGCCGCCTTCAGTTCAAGAAACCCGGCGGGCGGGGCGGGGAAGATATCCAGCTGTTGAAAAACCTGATCGATCAGGTGAGACCGGGCTTGGGAATGCTGAGCACCCTGGCCGCAACCCTGGCGCGGGAAAAATCGCTATTCGACGTGTTCTCCCTGCTCGAGAAATTCGCCGCCCGCTTCCTCGAGGGGAAACGAACCCTCGGCCTGATCGGATTTCAGGATGCCGCCGAGCTGGCCCTGCAAGCGCTGATTCAGGACAAAGCGCTCAGACAGTTCTATAAAACCAAGTTTCGCTACATCATGATCGACGAGTTCCAGGACAACAACCGGCTGCAGAAGGACCTGCTGTTTCTTCTGGCCGAAAGGCTCGACACTCTCAACGACGGAGTGCCCCCGGCCTCGGAGCTGGAGCCGGACAAGCTGCTGTTCGTCGGCGACGAAAAACAGTCGATCTACCGCTTCCGGGGCGCGGAAGTGGCTGTGTTCAAGTCTCTTCACGAAGAGCTGAAGGCGGTCGGCGGACGGACCATCGCTTTGGAGCGCAACTACCGCAGCGAACCCGAATTGATCGCGCTGGTGAACGAGGTTTTCTCCTCCGTCATGGCGGATGCCCGAGCCGGGTACGAAGCTCGCTACCAGAGGATGACCAAGGGCGGCTCGGCGCGGGGCGTGCCGGCTCAGATCCACCTGTTATACGGGAATCAGGAGCAGGACCCGGATTCCGTTCCAGCGAATCTGGCCGAAGCCCACGCCGTGGTCCGTTTCATCCGCCGGAGTGTGGAGGGAAAAACGCTGCCCATCGCCGCTGAGCAGGGGATACGTCCGGCCGGCTACGACGATTTCGCCGTGCTGCTGCGCTCCACGGGCAACCAGATCCACTACGAGCGGATGTTCCGCCACTTCGGCGTGCCCTACGCTGCGGACAATCTGCGGAGCCTGTTCACCGAAGCACCGATCAACGATTTCTACCTGCTGCTGCAGCTGGCCGTCTATCCGGAGGATCGTTGCGCCTACGCCGGAGCCCTGCGATCACCCTTCGTAAACATCAGCGACGAAGCGTCGATCCGACTCCTCCTTGCCGGAAACGCAGAAGGAGGGCAGCCGGAACCATTTTCGGATTTCGAGAGCCTCGAGATGAGCGCGGAGGATCGACTGCGCATGCAGCGGGGCAGGGAGATCTACCTGTCGGTGCGTGAAGCGGTGGATCGCCTACCGATTGCCGAGATCTTTCACCGCCTCTGGTACCTCCACGGGTACCGCTACACGATTCTGCGCAGCCCCCGGAATCACAACTACCTCGAAACCTACGATTACATGGTCAAGCTGGCCGAACGCGCCGACCGGCAGGGAGACACTCTGGCGGTTTTCCTGGATTTCATCCGCCAGAACCTCGGCAGGTACGAGCGGATCGACGATATCACGGTGCTCAAACCCCGTCTCCCCGGGGTTCAGCTGCTCACCATCCACAGAGCCAAGGGCCTGGAGTTTCCGATCGTGGTGCTGGCCGACATGGGCAACATGGGCAGATACAGCCGGCGCGCTTCCAGCCCCTACTATATCTCCTCCCGCTACGGCATCACCGTCAACCTGGGCACCCGGAACTACTTCACCGAAATCGGGGAACAGGAGTCGGAAAACGAGGAACTGGCGGAGACCAAACGTCTGCTGTACGTGGCCATTACCCGTGCACGATCCCATCTGATCCTGGCGGGGACCCATAAAAAGAAGAACAGGAGCACTCCCAGGGCTCATCTGAATCTTCTGCTCCAGGGAATGGGCCTGAGTGAAGGCTTCCTGTCGCAAAGAACCGAAAAAGATCCCGAATGGACGATAGAGCCAAACCTGCAGATCCACCAGATCGAGACGCTGAGCTGGAATGAACTGACCGGCGAATCCCGGCCCGGGACAGGCCCGTCGGCGCGGGAGGAGATGTACGAAGGGCCGCCGATCCGCAGAACCGTGTCAAAAGGCGAGGTTTCGGTGACCGAGCTTTGCGCTCATCTGGATTCTGTTTCCCGGCAGCAGACCGCTTCTGCGAAACCCAACGCCCGGGCGCGGCGTCTGCCGGGAATCGATGCGGATGCTCTGCTGAAGGAACTGGATCTGGAAAGCCGCTTCGGAATCCTGACGCACCAGCTCCTGGCCCGGTGGGATCCGGATCCCGCGGCAATGCCCCCCGAACCGGATTGGAACGGTATTGCCAAGGAGCACCGGGAAGCACTTCTCAGCAGCGCCATCTCCCTGTGCCGCAACTTCTTCGACTCCGAACTGGGGGCTCTGAGCAGGCGGGCCGACCGGGTGGACCGGGAATTGCCCTTCCTGTACCTCTACGAAGACAAGCAGGGGCCGCTTTACATCAACGGCCGGATCGACCTGGCCTTCCAGCTGCAGGACCGACTGTATCTGGTGGATTTCAAAACCGACCGGGCTTACCAACCCGGGGAGCATGAATGCCAGCTGGCCCTGTATCGCCTGGCTCTGGCGGAGCAAACCGAAGCGCAGATACACACTTTTCTGTTTCTGCTGAGAAGCGGCCAGGGGCTTCACTGCCACAGGAGCATCGATCCGGCGGAGTGGATTCCCCGGATACGGCACCTGCTGTAGAACAAGAGGCTTTCGAGGGTTCAGAGTCGTAGAGACAGTTCCGGTGAGTAGTCGATCCGCCAGTGAAGATCGGCAACCCTGGTCAAGGAGCAGAGGTGCTCGATCAGGATCTCCTGCTCCTGGCGGCTGACCACGGGGAAGTGGTAGTAACGGTTCGTATACTTCAATTCCCGTCCGCTGCGCCGGCACTCCTCGATGAACAACCGGTGCCGTTCCAGCCGTTCTAGAATCCGCTCGTTCGCCGAGGGGATGATCTCATTCACCTGCGCCTCGACAAACGGACTGAGCGTTTCCTCGATCTGGATGCTGACAGAATCCCGCCCGGCGCACATTGCCGCCGCCATCGTGGTTCCGCAGCCTGCGAAAGGATCCAGGATCCGATCCCCCTTCACCGAAAACATGTTGATCAGCCGGTAGGCCAGCTCGAAGGGAAAGGCGGCGCTGCGGCCGCGGGCGGCCCGGCGGGGCGCGCTCGGCTTCACCCGCCTGCGCTCACCCAGGTGCTGGCGGGCACCTTTGAAATCCCAAACATCGGAGAATCAGACATTCCTCTCCTCCCAGAAGAAGGCGCTCTCCCGCCTGTTCCGACGTTCCTCTGGAGACCTGAACACCCTGGGCTTTGATTTACGGAAGATGAGGATCCACTCATGCTCCAGGGTGACATAGGCCCCGGGAGGGAGGGTGCCGGAGCCGATGAACTTGTTGGGGGCGTTGGTCTGTTTCCTCCAGAGGATCTCCGGCAGCATCTGAAATCCCAGTGCGGTGCAGGAGGAGATGATCCGGGCGTGGTTGGGGTACAAACGAAAAACCGGTCCGAGGCTCCTGGTCGCATCCCCCACATTGATGCAGAGCAATCCCCCCTCTCTGACTACCCGGTAAAGCTGCCGCCATACCGGATCGAGAACCTCGTGCATGCCCTCGAAAACCGCCTGGCCCTCCCCCGCGGCCATCGCTTCGCCGATCCCCGGCTGCTGTCGGAGGAACAGCTCATCCCACATCCCGATCATCGGATAGGGAGGGGAGGTGACCACCAGGTCTATGCTGCCGCTTTCGATCCACGCCAGATCCCTGGAATCGGCGATCCTCAAGCGATGATTGGTCTGCATGACTGCATTCTTCCGTTCATACCTTATCCTATCGTGGTGCTGCTGAAAAGAAGCCGGAGGGCCTGCTGCCCTTGACCGGAAATCCCGGACCCACTAATCTAGGACCAGTAAAATCGAGGTCGAACATGATCGATTCCTATTCCTTCGGCAGCATCACGGTAAGCGGAAAGCGCTACAGCTCCGATGTGATCATCTATCCGCAGCGGGTGGACTCCTCCTGGTGGCGCAAGCAGGGGCACAACCTCTGCATGGAGGATCTGGAGGAGGTGCTGCGTTATCAGCCGGAGGTCCTGGTGATAGGTCAGGGCAAACCCGGTCTGATGAAAGTCACAACCGAGATTGTCGAACAGCTGAATCAACGGGGGATCCAGGTGCACATCGCTCCCACGGCCAAAGCCGTGAAGCTGTACAACCAGCTGAGCCCCGGGAAAAAGGTTGTCGCCGCCCTGCATCTGACCTGCTAGGCGAGCTGCAAGATCCTCGAAACCGTCGCTGCCGCGAATCCGGGAGGACGCTTCCTTGTCAGCTGCGGCCGTACAACCCGTCTAGCTCCGCCGTCTCCAGGATCTGCCCCTGCATCTGCTCGAGCAGGGCCTTCTTGGTCAATCCCCCTGGGGCTGACAGCTTTTTGCCCAGGGCGTAGAGGCGGAAGAAGTACCGGTGAGGTTTGCCCCTGGGCGGGCAGGGACCCCCATAGCCGATCCTGCCGAAATCGTTGCCGCCCTGCAGCGCCCCGCTTTCCAGCTGCTCGATGCAGGGAAGGGCCTCGGGGAGTCGATCCTCGCCTGCGGGGATGTCGTAGATGACCCAGTGAACCCAGATCCCCACGGGAGCATCGGGATCGTCGCAAATCAGGGCAAAACTCTCTGTATCAGGGGGTACGTTGTCCCACCGCAGCGGCGGTGAAACGTCCCTCCCGTCACAGGTATAGGTTTGCGGGATCCTGCTTCCCGACTCGAATGCAGAGCTTCTCAAAGTCAGAGCCATAATCTCACCCCTTTTTTTTGGTTTCTACAATCTATGGTAATCGAAGATTGGAGAGTTTTCAAATCATCGGGAAATCGGGATCGTTTTAGGCAGAGGTGGCCGCTGAGCTCCGCCTCTATTCGTAGCGATTGTAGCTGCGGATCTGATCGAGGGCTTTCCTTCGCTTGGGACGCACCTCGTCGGTCTGCGGGTAGCCCAGGGCGATCATCAGATAGATGCGCCGATTCCGCGGCACCCGCAGCAGCCGCTTCATCGCTTTTTCATCAAACCAGCCGAGAATGCAGGTGCCCAGACCGAGCTCCGCGGCCTGCAGGCAGAAGTGCTCCGTGACGATCCCGATGTCGATCAGGGAAAAATTGAAACGGCGCAGCACCTTTCCCATACCTGCTTCCAGATTCGACCGATCGGCCATCACCGCCACCAGGACCGGCACCTGCTCGGTAAAGGTGTTGAAGGCGCGGAAGGGCGCGACTGTTTCCGAGGCCACGGTGGATCTCAGGCTGGGTTCGTCGACAACGACGAACTTCCAGGGCTGGGAGTTCGACGTAGAGGGGGCCAGCCTGGCCGCCTCCAGGCACAGCTCGACCTTTTCCCGCTCCACGGGTCTGTCCGCGTAGCGGCGGACACTCTCACGACGCCTGACCAGATCGAGAAAGTTCATTGCAGATCGATGAAGTGGCCGTAGGACCAGCCCTCCAGGCCGTCCTCTCTGCGGACCCGATACCAGTAGTCATTCATCTCTCCGATGCTCTCCCGCAGTCCGCTGCGCTCCAGAACCTCGACCCGGTCCCCTCGCTCCAGATGACCGAGAACTTCCGCAGCCAGGGTCGGATAGGCGCGCACCCGGACCCTGCTGTCGTTCAGCACCCCCCGCCTGGGTGTGAACAGATGCCCCTCCCGCTCCAGCCACCTGCGAAAGCTCTCCGTGTTCACAACGGCGGTCTCGGGATTCACCTGTCCCCGGATACAAACGACGGCACGCCTCAGGTCCGGGGTGAACCAGAAAAACAGCGGGTCGGCACCGGGGATGCGAAAGGCTATCTCTGCGACCTCGGCACCCTCTACGTTGTACAGCCGCCAACGCTCCTGTCCGGCGTACTGGGGCGGCAGCAGCAGAACGCTGTTGGTGAGAAAACGAACCTGTCCGGTGGGATCGCTGCTTCGAAGGCGGGCACGGACAGCCTGCTTCTCGGTACTCCAGATGAAGATCTCCCCGCTGTCGGGATTGTGGATCAGCAGGTGCAGGGTATCCCGGGTCAGAGAGGTGGGGACCCCGTCGATGTCGAGCCAATACCGGCTCTGATCCGGCGGCTTGAAGCGATACGGTGTGTAGATGCCGCGGTCGTCCAGGCGGGCGGAGTACAGCGTGCCTTCGGGGCCCTGGAGCAATGCCCAATCGATGGGGACCTTCCAATCGGGGCCGCTGCTGCCGGCAAGGGTCGAAGGATCGATGAAACGGAGTTTCATGACGTGCTGAGGATCGACGGTAGAGACCAGGATCCTGTCCTCCACGGCTCCGAGGAAGCGGTGAACCTCGAAATATTCGCTGACCCGGCCCCTTTCCAGGTCTATACGCACCAGCCGGTTCCTGGTCTCGGATATCCCGTCGGTCAGCACGCTGTGCCCATCCTGATAGAAGGTCATGGCCGAAAAGATATTGAGAGGCGCCCGGCCCAGGAGGGGAAGTTCGATCTGCTGGGACCAGAGCACCGCCGCACCGAACAGGACTATGCCTGCGATCCAGAGGCGCTTCATTTGCTGAAGACTATAACACGTTTACAATTAATTGACAGCAACCGGTGAGCCCGGGCTATACTTGGCTCCGTGAGCGCTGTACTGCAAGCCTTTGAAGACAGCTTCACGGTCACCGTGGAGGTTGTGCCTCCTGCAGGTCCGGATCCCGGTCCCCTGCTGGATACGCTTTCCGCCCTGGATACTTCCCTGTTTTTCGGATACAGCGTGGCCACCAATCCCGTAGCCAGGGCACACATGAGCGCGCTGGCGCTCTGCACCCTGATTTCCCGCACAATCCGGAAAGCGGCGATCCTGCACTGCACCACCCGGGATCACAACGCCCTGAGCCTGCAGGGTCTGCTCTGGGGCGGGAGGGCCCTGGGGATCGAGACGGTCCTGGTCGCCACCGGGGATCGAATCGCCTACCAACAGCGCTACAAGACAACGGCGGTGCGGGATCTGGATGTCTTCAGCCTGGTGGAGGCGGCCCGGGAGGCCGGTCTCTGTACGGGGGTGGTCTTCGATCCCCATCCGGAGACTCGAGGGCTGAAAGCAGAAGCGCAACGACTCGAGGAAAAGGTCCGCAGGGGAGCACAGTTCGCCGTGACCCAGCCTGTGTACACCAAAGAGTCGGCGGAACGAATCGCCGAGGCGATCGGGTCCATGGGGGTTCCGATAATGCTGGGCATCCTGCCGCTGCGCACCCCCCGACACGCCCGGTTCCTCCACGAAAAGGTGAGCGGGATCTCCGTCCCGAAACAAGTGCGCCGGCGTCTGTACGAAGCCGAGGATCCGGTACGGGAGGGCATCCGCATGAGCCGCGAGCTGCTGCAGGAGGCCCGAAAGCTGTTCGCCGGGGCATGCCTGATGCCGCCCTTCGGTCACTACGAGATCGTGGACGAAATACTCAAGGCCTAAGTTGGGGCTATCTGCGGGAAACTCGCTCCCTGATGTACTGCTCGGCCTGCTCCGACAAGCCGAAGGATTTCAGCTCCACCTCCAGCTGCTCAAGAGTCCCGTATCCGCCTACATAGCCGTTCAAACGGGCCGCGGCCGTAGAATCCACGAACTGCCGTTCCTGCGGGTATCGGGCTTTCAGCTCTTCCATCAGCAAGCCCACGCTGCGTAGGTGGTACTTCTGGTGATAGTCCTCAGCCCTATAGAATTTGGAGAGGGGCTCGATATCCGTGTAGATCCGGCCTTTCTCCTGCCGACGATTCTTGGTCGCTTCGGCCAGCCGCCGCTGCTCGTCATCGTGAAAAAAGATCGCGGATCGGTACTGACGGGAAAAGGACGGGGCTCCGGGGTTGTGAGCGGCCCAGAACACGTCGAGCAGCTGCGCGTAAGAGATGACTTCGGGATCGTAGTCGATCTGGATCGTCTCCGAATAATCCCCGATTCTCTGGTAGGTCGGATTCTCAGTGGTGCCTCCGGCGTATCCGACCCGGGTCCGAATGACCCCGGGCAGCTGCCCAAACTGGGCATCAGGTCCCCAGAATCACCCTAAAGCGAAGGTAGCGGTCTCGATCTCCGAGTTTATGTTCTCCTGGCCGGTACGGTGCCCAGGCACTGGGGATCCCTGGGCACCGCTGTCCACGGCTCTCTGAGGAGCGCAGGCACTGAAAACCCATACGGCTGAAAATACTGCGAGGAGTTGTTTGGCTTTATTCATACAGTGTGGCTACTTGGCCTTGATCCTGTTCTCCAGCTCTTGGATCTGCTCCTCGAGCTCTTCGATCTCCGTTTCCCTGCGGACATCGATTTCCGTAGAAACCACCGAAGAACAGGTTGCTTTGGAACGCGCCCGAATCAGTTCCTGCAGCTTGCGTTTCATCTCCGCAAGTTCGTCCTTTGTGTTGGGCATCAAAACCTCCCCTCGTGGATGTGTATTATTTCACAGCGTCTCAGCACCGTCTACGACCTCTACGAACGCCCTCACCTCGGGGCCCTGGCCGGCCAGATCCACGATCACGTGCCATTCTCCCTTGTGGGGCGGTTTGAAGGCACAGGCCATCTTGCCGGAATGCTCGCTGCTGCTATTGTACGATTTCCCCAATCGGTATTTGTAGTAATTCAACGTATCGAGAAGCCGCACATTCGCGCTGTCAGAGAGGGAGACCTTGATAATCTTGGTGGGTCCCGCGTTGACTTTGTAGTGCAGATAGTTCATTCGCCGCCTCCGCTTAACTTCTCGTTCTGCATCGATTTCTCTATCTTAGCCCAACTATCACGGAGTGTCACGGTTCGATTGAAAACCGGTTTTCCGGGCCGTGATTCAGGATCCGCACAGAAATAGCCCTGCCTCAGGAACTGGTAGCGGCTTCCCGCTTCAGCCTGCCCGAGGGAGGGTTCTACCTTCACCCGGTCGAGCACCTCCAGGGAGTGCGGATCGAGGTTGTCGCGAAAATCCCCGCCATCGGCCGTTTCATCCGGATTCTCTTTGGAAAACAACACGCCATAGAGGTGAACCTCCGCCTCCACCGCGTGCTGCGCCGAAACCCAGTGCAGGGTCCCTCGGACCTTGCGCCCATCTTCAGACCAGCCGCCCCGAGTGGCCGGATCGTAGCTGCAGTGGACCTCCAGGATCTCTCCGGTGCTCTCGTCCTTTAACACTCGGGTGCAGGTAACGTAGTAGGCGTGTTTCAGCCGCACCTCCCGGTCCGGGGACAGGCGGAAATATTTTTTCGGCGGATCCTCCCGAAAATCCTCCTGCTCGATGTACAGGACCCGCCCGAAAGGCAGAGCGCGGGTGCCGGCAGCGGGATCCTCGGGATTGTTCTCCGCCTCCAGCTGCTCGACCTCACCCTCCGGGTAATTGTCGATGATCAGCTTCAGCGGCCGCAGCACGGCCATGACCCGGGGCGCCCGCTTGTTCAGATCCTCCCGGATGAAGTACTCCAGGAGAGACAGATCCACGGTGCTGTTGGTTTTCGATACCCCCACGCGATCGGCGAAAGCCCTGATCGCCTCCGGGGTGTAGCCGCGTCGGCGCATTCCCGACAGCGTCGGCATCCGCGGATCGTCCCAGCCTTCTACGATTTTCTCCTGGACGAGCTGCAACAGCTTACGCTTGCTCATGATCGTGTAGCTCAAATTCAGACGGGCAAATTCGATCTGCTGCGGGGGTTCCTGGAAATCCAGCTGAGCGATGAACCAGTCGTACAACGGCCTGTTGTTCTCGAACTCGAGGGTACAGATCGAGTGGCTGATCCCTTCGATCGCATCGGAGAGGGGATGGGCGTAGTCGTACATCGGGTAGATGCACCACTTCGAACCGGTGCGGTGATGCGGGGTAAAACGGATCCGGTAGATCGTCGGATCCCGCATGTTCAGATTGGGGGAACTCATATCGATCTTGGCGCGCAGCACGTGCTCCCCCTCTTTGAACTTACCGGCCCGCATGCCTTCGAAAAGCTCGAGATTCTCCTCCACAGAACGCTCCCGGTGCGGGCTGTTCTTTCCCGCCTCGGTCAGAGTTCCCCGGTATTCCCGGATCTGTTCGGCGCTCAGGCTGTCTACGTAGGCTTTGCCGTTCTTGATCAAACGTACGGCGAAATCGTGAAGCTGCTGAAAATAATCCGAGGCGTAATACTCCCGCTCATCCCAGTCGAAACCGAGCCAACGGACGTCTTCCTTTATCGAGTCGACGTACTCCACCTCTTCTTTTGTGGGATTGGTGTCGTCGAAGCGCAGGTTGCACAATCCCGAGTACTCGGCGGCTATACCGAAGTTCAGGCAGATCGATTTGGCATGTCCGATATGCAGATAGCCGTTCGGTTCCGGAGGGAAACGGGTGTGAACTCGTCCGCCCCTTTTGTTGTTCCTGATATCCTCATTGACGATCGCGCGGATGAAGTCGACGGTGTCTTTTTTCGTCTCAGCTTCTCTGTTGTTGGAGTCCACAGGTTTGTTCTCTACACTGTTGGTTTATTTTCTCGCCCCCAGCATCTTGACTCGAGAACGCTGATTCTAGCATAAATTCCTAGTTTTTTCCAGAGCTTGCCGCCTCTTCGCCTTGACACGAAGGGCTTGGAACGATGTATAGGAGTATTCAGGTATGATCCGGCTGATCGAGGAGCGGGACCTTGAGCGGGTCAGCGCTCTGATCCAAAACACTCTACTCGTTTCCAACCTGGCTGATTACGACCTGGAGATCGTGGGGAATCTGCAGGGCTCCTTCGCCCCGGATCAGCTTCGCTCCCTGGCCCGAAAACGCAGCATCTACATCTTCGAGCAGGCCGGGCTCCTGCTGGGTACGATCGGTCTGGAAGGTGATAAGGTGTACAATTTCTTCGTATCTCCGGACAGGCAGGGAAGCGGGATCGGAAGCGAGCTGCTCAATTATGTGGAAAACCGGGCCAGAGCCGAAGGCCGGCGAAAACTCAACGTAGACTCCAGCCTGACGGCTGTCTCATTCTACCGGAGGAAAGGATATCGCCGGACCGGAGAACAGAACAACCGATCCTTCGGTCGTACCGTAACCATGGAAAAAACCCTTTGAGATTACAGATCCCTTCCCAGTAGCACGTACTCCCGGGCGAAGCCCACGACTTTATAAAATCCCCGGGCGATGAGATTATCGACTTCGGTTCCCACTTCGATCTCATCCATCCCCTGTTCTCTGGCCGCCGCGATCGCCGCCTCTACCAGTTTCCTGCCGATGCCCCGGCCTCTATCCTTTTCAGCAACAACGAGCTCGTTGATCAGCGCCGTGCCGCCCGCGTGCAGAAACGTCTTGTACAGCAGCAGGGACACCACGCCGACCACCCCATCGTTTTCCACCGCCAGGTAGTTCCTGTAGATTTCGGGAAAGCGGAGCATCGCCTGCAGGCTTGTCCGCACCCCGGCCGTTGTAACTGCATCATGCTGGGAGGTCGCTCGCTTCAACTGATCCATCAGCGATACGATGGCATCCAGATCTTCCAGCCGCGCTTCCCGTACCTCGATCATCTTCGCCCTCCGTCGTTCCCTCAAACCTCAATCCGCACGCAGGCTGGAAGCACCCTGATTGGCAATTACGAAGGAAAAGGTGGTTCCCTCATCCGCGGTTTCCCCCTTTGGTCGAGTAGTATCTCCTGAAGATGTTGTGCTGCACCGCCTCGTCCATTGCACCGTCGTTGTGAACGGAGAATCCGATCACAGAACTGCTGCCGTCGAATCCGATGGTAACCGTCGATCCTCTTTCGGCAACCTCCAGAGCGTTCTTCACCGCGTTCACCAGCACGCGCCGCAGGATCGATTCATCGCTGATAACGGCAAGCGACTCGGAGAATGGGGCGGCCTCGATATTTTTCCCTTCGGAGAGCTCGTCATGGACAAAAAGTTTGACAACGTGGTCGACCAGCTCTCCGGAGCTGATCAGATTCTTCTGCACCTCCAGGGTGCCGTTTTCCGCCGAGACGAGCATCTTCTGGCTTTGGATCTCCTCGATCAGGGAATTGGTAATCACCTCCAGATCTTCCACAAACTGAAGGGGAGCTTCGGCTGAGGAGCTGCGCCTGATCAGATCGATATATACCTTCAAGCTGGAAGCGGTGTTCAAAATATCGTGGAAGAAGATCCTCTCTAAAGCGCCCTTTCGTTTCTGTTCGCCGATATCGCTTAAACTGAACAGAACGAACTGTTCCCCCGCAATCAGGAAGGGAGTGGCGACGACCCTGAAATTGTACGTCACCTCTCTGTCCCGATCTCTGGCCACGATCGTGCACTCCCGGCTCTGCGAGACGTTGCTGCTCTGGGTTTCTAGAATCGCCTGGACCGCCCCGCAGTCGCTGCAGCTGGGAGAGGTGCCGCAGCCGTTTCCCGTCTCCGCCGAATGGATACATTTGAACAGCTCTCCCGGTCTGGAACCGCACAGCGGCAGGGACGATTCGGCATTCAGAAAACGCATGAGGGCAGCGTTCGCGTAAACGACCTGACGCTCTTTGTTCAGAAGCGCCACGAACTCCGGAACCGCTGACAGCACGTTGGAAAGGGTGTGCACTTGGGAGAGTTTTTCATGCTGCCTTCGAATTACCGAAGATCTCGCTCTCTGGTATGGAGCGAAGTAGGTCTTTACGCTCATGGGTTTTCAGTCATTTCGTCCGTATTCTTTCTCCGTATTATAGAGGCAGAAGCGGAAGGGAGGAAAGAGCGGCGGTCGTGCGATTGACCTCCTCTGATCGCATTATATATACTGTAGTACAAGAGGAAAGGGGATACTATTGTCAAGACGCTCCGGATACAGCGCGCAGAAAAGACGCCGAGAACTGGCGAAACAGAAGAAGAAAAAGGCCAAGGAAGAGCGAAAGCTCCACAGGGATGAGAAGGATCAGGAATCTCTGGTAGCCGAGTACCTGGGACTTGAAGTCGAATCTGAAGAAGAAACGGATGAAGAATCCGAAGACGAGGAGCAGGACGAAGAGACTCCCGGCTGATTTCATTCTTGGTGCAGGCTAACCGTACCCATCTCACATTCATATCTAACGGCACACACGAAGGTAAAGGATTTTCAAAAAGAGGCAGGTTTTGTGGCCTCCTCCAGATCCCGTAGATACTGCAAAGCTTCCCCCCGGTTGGATCCACACATCTGCCTGGATGCTTTGAGATTGACGCACACCGCCGGGCGCTCGGGTTTTCGGTAAAGCAGACAGAGATTTTCCGCACTCAGCTGCAGGCAGCGTACACCCGCCGGCTTCCCTTCGGGCATGCCGGGGATCGGGGAGGAGATGGACAGGGCTATGCAACAGGCACCGCAGCCGCTCCTGCATTTCATTTCACGCCGTGCTTCTGCAGAAAACCCTTGGCGGCCTTCCTTGTCTTCGGACTGCTGCAGTTCAGCTGGGCCTCCACGAATCGAAGCACCTCCGACTGGTTTTCCACTCGTTCGTACAGCTGATCCAGGGCCAGGATGATATCGGCTTTGATCAGATCCTTCCGTCCCGGTTTGTGATGAGTGGCGTCGATGGCCAACAACTCCTTTACGATTCGCGGCAGAAATTCCGGACTGTGGGAGGCGATAACAGGACAATTTCTGGCCACATAACACGGAGGGATCACACTCTCATCATCCAGTCGGCTGAAGTACTTGGCGAATATCCCGCTAAACTTCGGTCCCCCGTCCGCGGGTATCAGGTGGGGCAGGACGTTGATAGCCGAGCAGCGGTGATAGGTGTTGGAACTATCGAGAAGTTCCCCCAGGTGATCCCAGTAGGGGTACACATCCTGGGGAGCCGTCTCGGCCACCTTGACGATCACCCTGTTGCAGTTGTACCTGAAGGTTTCCACCGGAAAGGTCAAACCGTCGATCACCAGTTTGACAGCTTCGCTGTTCCCGCTGATCATCTTCGCCAGCGCGTCGATATCCGCTTGCTCCTCGTGCAGGGCCCGGGTCAGATTTCCCAAGGGATCACTCATCGATTCGTCCCGCCGGTTTCCCTCTTCATCCTGCGTCCCTTCCGCCCTATACGGCTACCCCTAAAAGTATAAGCGCATGCCCGTCTTTATTCCGAAGCCGCTGCCCAGCCAGCTGCTGGCCACGGCGTACATGTTGGATTTATCGCAGAACAGGCCCTTGTACCCACCTCCGCTGTCCAGGAAGTATGCAATCTTGTCGGCGGTGAACAGCTCCAGACCGTAGTATCCCCAGAGCGCATAGGTCAGATTCTTACCAATAAGATTGTCGGTTTTGTAGATAGCACTATCGTAGGGGGTGAAGGTGTAGTCCAGAAAGATGTCCATCCCCCCGTACATCCTGTAA